>CAYVOY010000016.1:0-5819 GCA_964453395.1 uncultured Anaerolineaceae bacterium | reverse complement strand
TTTTCAACCACGACGTCAACTTCTTTGACCATGGCTTTGATAATTTCTTTGCCTTCGGGAGATTTTAGATTGACGGTCATGCTCTCTTTATTGCGGTTAATGCTCATAAAATATCCGCTTTCGCCGTCCACATAAGGACCAAAAGCACGCGCGTCATCACCGACAACAGGTTGTTCAACTTTGATAATCTCCGCGCCAAGGTCTGCCAGCATCATCGTACAATATGGTCCGGCAAGAACGCGGGTCAGGTCTAACACTTTTATATCTGATAGGGCACCCAAAATAAAACCTCCAAAGAACTCTGTTTTTTTAGAACTGCAGGGTCACCTTGGCGACCCTGCAGAAGTATAACAAACTTGACGAATAAGGTCTATTCTTCTTCGTCGATAGCAATACAGCGGCAGAAAGCGCTTTCGCCGTCGCGGAATTTCCAGGGAATGGTGCCTAAAATGAGGCGTTTGTTCAAAACTTTGTCAATTTCGCCACCAATGTTTTCGGCATGGATGATTTCCCAAGGTCTAACGAAAACCTGAATGTGCATTGCTTGGTAGGAATCCGGCCAATGATAAATTTCGTCCAAGCCTTTGCCATACTTTTCGCGCATATAAGCATCGCAAACTTCGGCTTCTTTGGGTTCCCAGTCACGGATTTTGGTGTTCATGGGGTGATCTGCAGAGCCGCAGTCAACGGCCAGGTGCTTAATTTCCATCTCTTTTACCCAATCGACAAAGTCCATTGAAGGTCCGGGATGGCGCAGCATATAGCGGCGTTCGTCAGCTTCGGGTTGGTCCCAACCATACTTATGGTAGCCGGTGTTGATGTAGAGAATGTCGCCTTTTTTGACTTCGACGCGGTCCATAATGTCCTGGGGAGTGTAAATAGAGAAGTCTTCAGCAATATCCGAAAGATCAACCACAACGCCGGGGCCCATCAGCTTGCTCATTTCGAGCGAAGCAATGTCACGACCTGAGGTGTCAAAGTGCATGGGGCCATCAAGATGAGTACCAACATGGTTGGATGTGGTAATCAACATACCGTTTGCGCCATTTGGTGCAAGTCTTTTGAAAAACTTAACCTGGAGTGGCTCATAGGTTGGCCACGGTGGAGTCAGGATACTGGTAGGCTGGCTCAAATCATAAATCTTCATTTTGTCCCAATTTTTAATCATAGTTTCTCCTAAAAGTTTGAATTAATCCTCCAGAAGACCTTCGTCTTCGAGGAGGTTTACATACGCTTCAAGAGCTTGTTCAAAACAAGCCATAGGCGGGTGAACAATCCCAGCACCAACCTGACCAACACCTGCCTCTTTGTGGGCAATGCCGGTGTTAATCACGGGCAAAATCTGGGTTTCAATTACCTTTTGAATATCAATACCTGTCGGCGCACCGCGGAAATTCATCGGTGGCAGTTTATAGATCTTGCTTTCTTCGCTGGTGATTTCATACATACTTGTTGTGTATCGTATCGCATCTTTCGGTGTGCCACCAACAAATTGCACAATTGCCGGGGCGGTTGCCATCGAAAATCCGCCGATACCGAGCGTTTCGGTGATACAAGAATCGCCAACATCCGGGTTAGCATCTTCCATTGAAAAACCGGGGAAATAGAGTCCGTCAATAATTTCCGCCGGAGCGGTAAACCAGCGATTGCCCAAAGCTGCTACACGAATCCCAAAATCGGTCCCGTTGCGTGCCATGGTGTAGACGATGCTGGCGTGTTTGACTTTTCCTGCCGGTTCGAGCGTTGCTTTGGCAGCCGGCATGGAAAGATTGAGGAAGGTATGGTCATTGCTGTTCAAAAATTCTAGAACGGCAATTTTATCTTCATCGCTGAATGAGGTCTTTATGATGCTGGATGCAATTTCGCGAATCAAGAGCGAAGTGGCTGCTTTGTTGCGGTTATGCACTTCGTCACCCATTTGGAGTGCCTGGGCAATCATCACTTTCAGGTCAATCGGACCATGAATTTCGATGGTTTCTTTCAGAATAGGATAGAGAGTCTTTTCCATCCAATTCAAGCGCTCAATCACCTCGGGTCCATAAGCACCCATGCGCAAGACTTTGCCCAAGCCTTCGTTGAGCGTGCAGTAGGCACGATTGCCATAGGTTTTGTTTTCGATAATCCAAACCGGCATCTTCGAAGTGACAATGCCAGCCATGGGACCGACCGCGTCATGATGATGGCAAGGGTCAAAGCGCAATTTGCCGGATGCAGCGTATTCCGCAGCTTCTTCCGGTGTTTCTGCCAAACCCTCATACATCAAGCCCGCCATCACGCCTCCGCGTAGTGGGCCGGACATTCTCTCCCAGCTAATCGGCGGACCGGCATGTAAGAAGAGATCTTTTTCCATCCCCGGGATAACCTCCCCGGCGATTCCAAGACCAATCAGGGTTGGCTGACCGTTTTGGATGATTTCCAGAGCTTCCTGGTTTGCTTTTTCAATTATTGTTTGCAAGCTACACTCCTTTCTTTACTTCACTTTTTTTAGTTTGCCAAGCAAATCGAGCATATTTTTCTTGCCGCCTGCTTTTGGCTTCCAACTGAGTTGAATTACTTTAACATCCTGGCTTTTAAGGTCATTGGCAAAAGACTTCAAGCCCATGTTGACAACTTTGAGTTCTTGCTTGAATAGATTGTTGAGGGACATCTTAACTTCCTTTCGCTATCTGCTGGAGAATCCGGTCTGCCAAACGAACGGCTTGTGCGTTAGAAGGCATCACGATAATCTCGGCTGACTCAAGCGTTTCGATTGATTTCGCCAGGTTTTGGCTGTCCAAATCGGTACCACAAACAGAGGAAACCACGACAAGATCCTTCCCGTATCGGGCAAGGCGCTGCCTGGCTTCCGTGATTGATTGCGCAACCGCCCCGGCTGGGTCTTCGTAAGAACCAAAACCGAGGACAACATCAAGCAAAATCAAGCCGGTTTTTTCATTAATCTGCGAATTAAAGAATTCGGTTCTGGTTTGCGGATCAATCATCGGATGAGGGCGACCGCGTGTGAACTGGTCTTCCCCAAGGTCGAGGCAAATATGCCCGCCTTCTGCTGGTAAGTTTTCGAGCTTCATTTCCGGACTGAGCGGGATGTTTGAATAAATCTGATGATGCGTGCCCATCAGTTTCATCGCTTCGTCTGCCAGGGTTCCGCCGGTATAAAGACCGACCAATTGCGTTTGATCAGCTTTGAGTTTGCCGACGGCATTTTCAACGATTTTTTCAATTTCCGCTTCAGATTGCGAGAATGTGCTGAAGTCTTCAATCGGCTTTCCGCGAAGGACAGCCACGGCTTTTTGGGCGGCATCTTCCAAACTAATGCAAGGAATCGCGCCAACCGCTTCGATTGCCGAGCGGTCTCCGCCGATAAAGTCAATCACGACCGGTTTTGGACAGCTTTTGGCGATTTGGTAGATTTTTTCAGCCACTTTTGGCGCAGGTGGTTTTGAAATCAAAACAATCACTTCAGTTTCCGGGTCAGCAATCAAGGCTTCAAAGCCCTGAATCATCATCAAGCCGCCAATTGCATCTTTCAAATCACGCCCGCCTGTGCCAATCACTTGCGAAAGGCCTTCGCCTAGGCGATGAATTTGAACGGATACTTCTTGGGTACCGGTTCCCGAGGCGGCGACAATGCCGATTTTTCCTCGTCGAACAGCGTTGGCAAAGCAAAGCGGGACGCCGTTGATGATTGCGGTGCCACAATCGGGCCCCATCATCAACAAACCTTTTTCAACCGCTTTTTGCTTGAGCTTCAATTCCTCTTCAATCGAAACATTGTCCGAAAAGAGCATGACATGCAATCCATTATCGAGGGCTTGCTCAACTTCAACCGCAGCATATTGACCGGGAACAGAAACAACCACCATGTTCGCATCCGGCATTGTCTTGAGTGCAGCATCGAGCGAAGCTGGTTGATACTCCTCGTCACCTTCGCTTTCGCTGCTTTTGTTGAGCGCTTCGTTAAAAGCGTCATCAATCTCTTGCATCGAAATGCGGTTTTCGTCAAATCTCGCCGCAATGAAGAGGTCGTTGGGGGTCAAACCGGAAAGTTCTTCACCTGCCAGGTCAAGATCGCGCACAAGCTCAAGGTTAAGCTCAGTCGCCATTCCGACCAAAACATCTTCGACGCCCTCCAGTTTTTCTAATTCACGTGAAAGCAACATCAGCGTGACGGAGTCGTAATAGGCATTCGGTTTAACAATTATTTGTTTGTTCATGCGATTCGCACCTTTTAGAGTGCTTGCTCTCCTTCCTTGTCGATAGTTTTCATGTTTTGTGTAAACCAATTTAAAGCACAGAGCAAGCCAAGCATAAAATCTCCACCGGAGCTTGCGCCGTGCTGTAAAACCTTTTCTGCTGAAGATAATAAATCACCTTCATGATTAAAAAGCATCCTTCTAACCAATATCTGATGGCTCAGGTTAGTTTTGCTTTCTGTAGCATTTTTGAGCATAGCAATACTGATATCGGTAGTTTGAGCCTCTGCCTTTTCGAGAATTGCCTGACCAAATTCGTGAATCCAGCTTTTCTCTTCAGGATGAAGCTGATTAAAAATCTGCAAGATAAGCAACCAGGCGGCTAAAAAGTCATCGCAGGATGGCGTTGAACCCATACCAAAACCGATTAATTTATCGCTGATTTCTAAAGCCGCTTGCCAATCATCTCTTTGCATTGCCAAATTGAAATCGCCCAGTTCGTCGGCAATATGGCGGCTGTAAAGGTTTCCTTTCCCGGCAGAGAGGCTTTCGTTTGCTCTGGTCAATCTTCCCAAAAGAGGCAATAAACCCAAAGCAGGCTTCTGGCTTAGCCAGTTTATCAGCAGCTCAATTTCATCAACGATATCTTGCCGGCCTTTGAGCGCTTTATCTATCGCTATCTTGCTTTTCCAAATTTCAGCCTGTCCTATATTTAATAGAAGTGAACCGCTAATTGCAGACAAAGCTTCGGGCATAAGCTTGAATTGATCAACTTCGGTTATGATGGGCACAAAGTTATCCACGCCCTCAAGCAAAATCCCCATTGGCGTGATATCTTCCTGATTTGTTAGCGTAATCAGCTGCTCGCCACAGCTTAAATTAACCGCGTGAGGATAAACCGAATCAACCAAAGCCAGTTGACCTTGCGAAGTTTCGAGGAAGTCGCGCAAGTCATCAGCCAAGAGTTTTGCCTTCAGATTAATCATCATTCTATTCATTTAAATCCCTGATTCGTAACGCAAGTTGAATGGCAAAAGCAGTTTCGGGGTCTTTTAGGTCAATTTTTAGGACCTCATTAATCCGATTAATGCGATAGACAATGGTGTTATAGTGTGTAAAAAGCACTTCGGAAATTTTACGCAAATTGCCGCCATGCTCAAAGTAAGCGCGGGCTGTTTCGAGCAACTTGCTGTCATGTCCGGCATCATAGAGCATGAAGGGTTCCAAAATTTGCTCGGAATAATTGAGCAAATCATCCCGAATTTCTGGACTGCCAAAAAGGCGAGCGACACCCATATCCTCAAAAAAGCCGTAATGCTGTTGGTTTTTGAGGCGGCTGCTTGCAACAATCCGAACGGCTTGCTGGGCTTCGTGGAGGCTGTTATGCAATCTGTCGTAGCCTTCATAAGTTTGCCCAATTCCAATGAAACAATGCTCTTCAATTTTTAAATCGCGTGCTATTTCAAGCAGCTGATAAACAAAATGACGGCTCTGTTGGTTGCGCGTCTCCGGGCTTTGATTGTGATCAAATTCAAGTAAAAAGCAAATGCTGTCAGATTGGCTTGCCCAAATATAGGCTGTCGAGGCTTTCCTTTGTATCTGGCTGAGGATGCCGGTCAGCAAAAG
>CAYVOY010000015.1:2337-15765 GCA_964453395.1 uncultured Anaerolineaceae bacterium | reverse complement strand
CTGAATTTGAGCAATTTTGTGAGAATAAAAAATCCTGGCTGGATGACTATTCGCTATTTATGGCAATCAAAGAAACGCAAAATCTTCATTCCTGGATTGAATGGCCGATTGAACTTAAATCCAGACAACCGGAAGCGATGAATCAAGCAAGAACTCAACTGGCTGATAAGATTGAAAAACACAAATTCAATCAATTCTTATTTTTCAAGCAATGGATGCGGTTGAAGAATTTTGCCGTAGAAAAAAAGATTCAAATCATTGGCGATATGCCCTTTGTCATCTCGATGGACAGTTCGGATGTTTGGGCACAACCGGAACTTTTCCTCCTCGACCCGGATCTCAATCCAAGCTTTGTAGCCGGTGTTCCACCTGATTATTTTTCTGCAACCGGTCAGCTATGGGGCAATCCGCTCTACGATTGGAAAAACCATCAGGAGGCTAACTTTGCATGGTGGGTTTCACGTTTGGGAGCAACGCTCGAACTGGTCGATTTAGTCCGTTTAGATCATTTCCGCGGTTTTGCCGCCGCCTGGCATGTGCCTTATGGGAATGAAACCGCTATCGAAGGCGAATGGAAATCCGGACCGGCTATTGAACTTTTCAATACCTTGAAACGATCCTTCCCCCAATTGCCCATCATCGCCGAAGATTTGGGTGTCATTACCGAAGATGTTGAAAGCTTGCGCAACGACTTTTATTTACCGGGAATGAAAATTCTACAATTTGCTTTTTCGGGTGATCCTGATGACAGCTTCCTGCCCCACAACTACCCCGAACATTGTTTTGCCTACACCGGATCGCATGACAATAACACTGCCAAAGGCTGGTATGATGACGCCTTAGAGAGCGAGCAAAAGTTCTCCCGCGATTATTTACATTTTGAAAATGCGGATCAGGCTGCCGAAGCGATGATTCGCTCCGTTTGGCAATCGGTCGCTCGGGATGCTGTCGCCCCTATGCAAGACTTTTTAGGCTTAGGCACTCCAAGCCGAATGAATATGCCGGGGACCACTTCAGGAAACTGGAAGTGGAGAATGGCTCCGGATGCATTAACCGATGAATTAACTGCAAAAGTCCGTAAAATGAATTTCCTTTACGGTCGCTTTTCTGAAGAGAAGAAAGCAGATTACAAAGCTTGGTTAGACATTCAACAGGCTGATCAGGTTAAGCCTCATTAGGATTTGCGCTCAAGGCAATCAAAAGACCAATCAAAATTAAGCTGCCGCCAGCTACTTCAACAGCTGACGGCAATTCTTTTAAGAAGACCATCGCCAAAATGGCTGAGCCCACCGGTTCAAAAAGCAAGGCTAACGAAACTGTTCTGGCAGGCAGCTTGGTAAGAGCTTTGTTCATTGAAGTATGCCCGATAGTTTGCGGAACCAAAGCCAGCATGAACAAATAGAGGAATATTTTCGGCGGATAGGCTTGAAAACCACCGTCTAAGAAGAGCATGACGATACCTAAAGCCATAGCTGCGACCGTATAGACAACGCTCACATAAAGCTCGGTCGACATCTTCGAAGAAATTTTCCTGCCAATCAGCAGATATCCGGCAATCATCCAGGCACTCAAGAGTGACATCAGCAAACCTTGCCAATTGTCTTCTCCGCCATTTCCTCCACCTAAAAGAGCAATCAACAAACCACCGGCAAAAGCGAAAAGAATCCCCAAATAAAATCTCTTAGGCACCCGCTCCTTAAGCAGTATTGGCGACAATAAGCCAACCCAAAGAGGCGAAGTTGTCGCAAAAATTACCGAACTATTGACCGATACCAAATCCAATGACCAAGTCCACAAGGCAAAGTGAGCGGCCAATAAAATTCCGGAGAGAATTAACAGCCAAATGGTTGATTTATCCAGCTTTTCTGTTTTCCGCTTTGGCTTGATAAGCAGAATTATGATTGCAATCACAGCCGAAAAAGCCATTCGGTAAAAAGCAATTGCAATTGGACTGGCGGCTGCTAAGGAGAGTTTAATTAAGATTGCTGCAGTTGAAACAGCGAAAACTCCAATTATCAAGAGGAAGTAAGGTGATTCGTTTTCTGATTTATTGTTCATTCAAATAAAAAAGCAGGTATGTCTCCCATACCTGCTCTGCTCCCATTTTCAAAATCAAGTCAGCTTCTCTTTGGCGGATACGGCAGCACCGATAATGCCAGCTAAATTTTGAAGTCTTGCAGGAATAACCTTAGTTTTGATCGTAAAGTATTTTTCATACTTCTCAAATTGGGCACTGATGCCACCGCCTAATATAATCAAATCAGGACTGAGCAAAAATTCATAAGCGGTCAATGATTTGTTTAAGCGAACGGCCCATTGCTTGTAGGTTAGATTTTCTCGTCTTTTTACCGAAGCGGTTGAATATTCCTCGGCAGATTTTTCGCCAATCAGCATGTGACCAAGCTCTGTGTTTGGCAGCAAATGTCCTTCAACAAATAGCGCAGTGCCCAAACCGGTGCCGAGCGTCAGAAACAATGCAACATTAACCTCACGAGCTTCCGGTGAGCCAAAACGCATTTCTCCCATCCCAGCCGCGTCGGCATCATTCAAAACATAGGCAGGATGACCGCTTGCTTGCGAAATCATATCTGCTAAATCTACACCAACCCATGCCTGGTGCATATTAACTGCAGTGGTAATGACGCCTTTTTTGACCGGGCCCGGAAAGCCTGCACCGATTATGCCAGAATAATTAAGATCTTTTGCAATCTTCATAATGTCTGAAACGATATCTTTGGGAGATTTACTTTTTGAACTCTTGCGACGAACACGTTCCGAGACCAATTCGCCGCTTAGTGTGTCAACCAGGGCACCTTTTGTAGCAGAACCACCAATATCTATCCCTAAAACAATCATCTTTTACCTCACTCACACCCGTTTGCCAAGTGTTCATCATATGTAATTGCAAAATTATGAATCAAACTTCCGTCGCATTTCGCGCGGAAATAAAAATAATCACTTTGTTCAGGTCTAAAAGCTGCCATAATTGCTTCTCTGCCCGGATTACTAATCGCGCCGGGCGTCAAACCAAAAACTTTATATGTATTATAGTCGGAATCGATTGCTAAGTCATCAAAAGTCAGTGGGCTTTTCCACCAATTTTCGCCGTTTTGGTTATAGCCAATTGCATATTGAACTGTTGGGTCGGTCTGCAAGGGCATATTGATTTCAAGCCGGTTATAGAAAACCGAAGATATCATCGGCATTTCTTCACTGGCAAGCGTTTCACGTTGAATAATAGATGCCAGTATGATGATGTGGTCAGTTGTCAAACTTTGACTCTGCTCATTCCTCAAGAGCTTTGCTTCGTCAATAACAGCTTGCGTTCTGCCAAGTGCTTCAGCAACAAATTCTTCGCCGGTAATGGTCGGTTTCAGACTGTATTCACCCGGATGCATGTAGCCTTCAAGCGATCTGCCTGCAGCTAATTGCAAGTTTGATTGAATCTCTGGCGGTGGATTTTTCGCATAAGCCAAAAAGCTTTCTCCGTCAAATTCAAAACCCAATTGGTCAATTACCTGGGCAATTTCTTCCAAGCGCCAGCCAGCAAAAATAGTAAAGTGCAAATCCCGATTTTCCCCGTTTGAAATCAATTCCAGTGTTTCAATTGCATTCAATCCTCTGCTAATCGTATAGGTTCCCGGACTCAAAGAGCGATCATAACCTTTATAAATCATCAAATCGCAAGTCGAAATTGCAGAATTGACAAAGCCTTCTTCTTGCAAATTGCGGCAAACATCTGTGGCACTGTCGTTGTAATTAAGCTCAAATTTTCTTTCAGAAGCATTATCAAAATTGACGTTTTCTTGTAAATCATCCAAATTACGATAGAGCCGGATAGCATAACGCAGATTGTTCAGAAAGCTGACTTTTGGACCCGGTGCGCCTAAAACTTCCCCATTCCGATGCACGGCAAACATCATAAAAAGGACAGTCGCAAGAGCCAACACGAAGAGAATTATCAGAATAATTAGCGGAGTTTTATTAGGCTTTTTCACTCTGCCCTCTCTTGATGGTTGTCCAGGTAATCTTGCAAAATAATCGCGGCTGCCTGATCATCCATGGCAGTTTGCCTTTGCTTTTTACTCTCACCGCGAAGAATAGATGCTTCGGTAGCATTCTTGGTTGAATTCGATTCATCCCAGGCAATCACTTCGCAATCGGTTTGACTTCGCAATTCTTCAATAAAGCGGTTAACCGAGCGCGCCCTCGGACCAATGCTCCCGTCAGCATCAAGCGGCAAGCCAACAATTATGGCTGAACAAAACTCTTCAGAGGCAATTGCTGAAATTGTTTTGGCATCTTCTTGTCTTGACATGTGCTTAACTATGCGCAACGGACGTGCTAATGTCAGGCTAAGGTCGCTAATTGCGACGCCTATTCTTGCGTTGCCGTGGTCAATGCCTAAATATTTCATAAGCCTTTATTTCAGGTGAATCCTGATTACTTTTTTGCCTTTTTGTCTCAGAGCCTCAATATCACCCAAAGCCTGTGCACGTTGCAAGGTTCCAAAAGTCATCTTCTCACCGGGAATTTCAAAATCTTTTTTCGGGTCATTCGTGATGGTAATGAAGTAGCCGTTATCGAGACCGCCCTTATGAAATTGTCCGGTTGAATGCAAAAAGCGCGGACCAAAACCAAGCGTTGTTGCCCGATTATAGCGATTCAATAATTGCGTGCGCAAAGCCTGCAAAAAAGCTTCATCATCCTTCAAACGCGGAACGAAAGCGTTAATGGCAATATAGCCATTTTCTGCTAAGTCTTTCAAGAACAAATCGATTACTTCGAGCAAATTATCGGCATCAGCTAAATCGGGAAGGTTTTTACCATAAACAGCAAAACCGGAATTCTCCCAGACTGCTTTGCCTTCTTCCAGGCTGCCTTTTTCCTGATACTCTGTAATCCTTTCTTTTGTTATCGTTTTGCTCAATTGCACATTAGGTTGATCAAAAGGATTTACTTTAAGGACAGCGCAGGCTATCGCTGTGGCATATTCCCAGCGATAAAATTCCTTTGCCAATTGGTAAGGATTGCGCACAGGCAACTCAATTACCGGATAACCATTTTGCCTAAGTTTCTCAGCAAATTCAATTTTTTCATTATCAACTGAAAGGTAAACAAAAATCCGATCCTTTGGATATTCCATTGTTTCAAGGAAGGCTTCGTTTTCAATCGGGAGAATACCTTTGCCGTCTTTGCCGCTGCTTTCGGCGATCAATTGTTCCAACCAGGGAACTAATGCGGAAGCATAATCTTCGGTTATGAAGGTCAATTTGTCTTTACCGGCTTTGGCAGCTGCACCGATTAATAAACCTAAGGTCAGGTTTGGATTAGCCGCATAGGGCACGCTCTCTCTACCCAAAGCTTCGGCATCGATTGCTTCGCCGAGGAATTTGGTTAAATCAACACCCATAAGCGCGGCAGGCAGCAAACCAAAAATTGTAAAAACGGAGAAACGCCCACCAACGTTTGCAGGAGCGGAAAAAACCCGCCTGAATTTTAACTCATTCGCACGATCTTCTAAGGATGTCCCTGGATCCGTGATGGCTATGAAATTTTTGCCAGGGTTTTCAACGCCAATTTTTTCAAGCTCTGCCCAAAAATATTTCATCGCAGAAATGGTCTCACTCGTACCACCACTCTTGCTTGAAACGATAAAAAGCGTTTTCCTAAGGTCCACGCCATAACAGCGTACAGAAATTTCTTCCGGATTAGTCGTATCAATAATTTTCAGCTTCAACCCTTGTCCTTCAGGGACTGTACTGGCTATCGAATGACTGATCACTTCCGGCGCAAGTGACGAACCGCCCATGCCCAGGACAAATGCATTCGTAAATCCTTCTTTCAGCAACTCGTCTCTAAAAGCTTCTAATTCCGGAATGATTGCCAATTGCTTATGCGGTAAATCTAACCAGCCAAGCCGATTTCGAATCTCGTCCCATCCGCTTTGATCCTCAGTCCAAAATGCCGGGTCATGCGTATAAAGTCTGCTCACGCTTTTTTCATCTTCGGCATGTTGGAATTGCTTTTGCACATTTTCAGTCAATTCAGCGATATCCTGTAAATATTTCAGACGCTTGCTTTCGATGATTTCCAAAAGTGAGGCATAGGCTTTTTCGAATTTTTCAACCCCTTCGTCTTCCAGAGTTTGACTAATTTCAGCAAAATCGATGCCAAAATTGGACAAAGCAGCCATCGCAGCCTTTGCTTCGTCCAAATCTTTTTCAATCGATAATTCAGCCACACCATGATCCAGGAAGGCATCTAAAGTCTTGGGAGGAATCGTGTTGACGCTGTTTCTTGCAATTAGATTGTCAACATAGATTGTGTCCGGAAAGTTTGGGTTTTTGGTTGAGGTAGAAGCCCAAAGCGGTTTTTGATGGTTGGCACCCTTGCTTTCCAGAATGCTGAATCGCCCACTCGAAAATTCACTTAAATAAAGTTGATAGGCTAACTTAGCGTTGGCAATTGCAATTTTGCCTTTGCTTTGTTCAGCTTTCCCATCCAAAAGCGGGTCAATCATTGCATCAATTCGGGAAACAAAGAAGGAAGCAACGCTTGCGATGCGGTCGATTGGCAAGCCCTTGGCAAGCCGGTCTTCCAAACCGCTCAAATATGCGTCAATCACCTGGCGATAGCGTTCGTTAGAAAAAATCAAGGTGGCATTGACATTGATGCCATCACTAATCAAAGCTCTGATTACCTCAAGCCCTTCAAGCGTTGCCGGGACCTTAATCATCAGGTTTCTACGGTCAATCGAAGACCATAAGTGGCGACCTTCTTCAATTGATTTTTCAACATCATGCGCTAAGAAAGGATTGATTTCAACGCTAACCAAGCCATCCAGGCCATTATTTTCTTCATAAACATTAATAAATAAATCAGCAGCCGCTCGAATATCTTCGGTGACTAATTCGCTATAAATTTCTTCTTTAGTCTTACCGGCCCATGCCATTGATTGAAGAACTTCATCATAAGCAAGGCTGTTTTTCAAAGCTGCTTCAAAAATGCTGGGATTTGAGGTTACACCATAGATTTCACCATTTTCTATCATGCTTTCCATGCGTCCGTCAAAGAGCATAGCGCGTTCGATGTTGTCATACCATACCGATTGTCCGAGTTTTTTTATCGTTTTTGAATAATTCATATGATTCACCTATTCTATAATCTCATACCTTTTAAGGTCCAATTATTGGATAATTAATTTGATAAAATTGTATCATCAACTACAATCAAACGGAACATCGTAGATAAGAGGAAAACATGGATCTTAGAGGAAAAACCGCTTTTGTCACCGGTGGTGGCATAAGACTTGGAAGAGCGATTGTCAGAATGCTTGCCCAAGAAGGTTGCAACGTTGCAATCCATTACAACCAATCACAAAAAGAGGCAGAAGAAGTGCGCCAGGAAGCACTTAGTTTTGGCGTAAATGCTGAAATCTTCCCATTTTCTCTCTATGATTTCGAAAACATTGGCAGCTTGGTTGATTCAGTAAATGAAAAAATGGGGACAATCGATATTTTGGTCAATAACGCTGCGAATTACAAAAAAGCTACCGGCTTACAAACCAATCTTGGGGTTTTGAACAACACTTTCAATGTCAATCTTTTTGCTCCCTGGTGGTTGATTAAAGCTTTTGCCAAACAATTGCCGGAAGGGCGACAGGGCAAGGTTATCAATATTTGCGATGCGGGGATTTTTTCCACCAAAGAAGACCATTTCGCTTATCGCCTGACAAAAAAAGCGCTTGCCGAAATGACTCGCATGTTTGCGCTTGAACTTGCCCCAAATATCACCGTCAACGCTATCGCGCCAGGCATTATGCTGCCCTTGGCAGGTTATGAACATTTGGATATGGATCAAGTTGCGGGCAAAAAGAAGATACCCCTCAAACGAATTGGCTCACCTGAAATCGTCTCTGAGAACGCTCTTCACATCCTCAAGCAAGATTTTATGACCGGTTCAATTATTAAAATCGATGGCGGAGAATACATCAAATGAGCAGAGGAAATATGGACAAAATTTTGATTAGCGGATTAATCGCAAACGGAACAATTGGCGTCGGTGAGGTCGAACGTGAATATCCTCAGGAATTGTTAATTGATGTCGAAATTGAATATCCCCTCGATAAAGCCGGGAAAAGTGACGATATCCACGATTCGATCAACTATTCCTCGATGGCTAAATTAATCCGCAAAGTTGTCCGTGAAACCCAACACTTTTTGCTTGAAGCTTTGGCTGCCTCAATTGTTGAGGCAATCTTTACTGCCACTCCTGCCCAGGCAGTAACGCTCAGAATAGAAAAAGCCAACTTCGTCAGTAAAACCGCAAAAGTTGGCATTCAAATTAGTCGGCAAAGAAGCCATTAAACTTTAATCATATTCAAAAATTCAAGCCTCGTCGAAAGGTTCGAGCGAAAACCACCTAACATGGTAGAGGTTGTCATTGACGCTTGTTCCTTTTTTACACCTCGCATCATCGTACAAAGATGTTGCCCTTCTACAACCACTCCTACACCTAAAGGATTAATCGTATCCTGGATAAAGTGTGCAATCTGCTGAGTCATTCGTTCTTGCACCTGTAATCTACGCGCAAACATATCGACAATCCGGGGTATTTTCGATAATCCAATCACTTGTTTGCGTGGTAAATAGGCTACATGGGCTCTTCCGAAAAATGGCAGCATGTGGTGTTCACATAAACTGAAATATTCAATATCCTTGACGACTACCATTTCATCGTAATCGACAGTGAACAATGCACCGTTAATAACGCTGTTCGGGTCGGTCGTATAACCGCCCAATATTTCTTCATATGCCCTTGCAACCCGGTCAGGCGTCTTCAGCAAACCTTCTCGTTCCGGATCTTCTCCAAAGGCAGTTAAGATATTTAGAACTGATTTCCTGATTAGTTCTTGATCAAAGGGTTTACTGCATTCTTGATTATTTTCTTTTTCGCTCATAAGACCTCGTTTGTGCTATTGTATAACAAAAAGCAACCCCGAAACAGGGTTGCTTTTACGAAAAACCTGCAAACTACATTTTACTTGATGATGGGGTCAATCAAACCATAACTGCCATCACGGCGATGATAGAGGACGTTTACTCGCTCGTTTTCTACATTGTAAAAGACAAAGAAAGATTCATGCCCCAATAAGAGCAGCTGTTCGAGGGCTTCTTCCTCGTGCATAGGCTCGAGATTGAATGTCTTTCGACGGGCAATTAATGGAATGACTTCATCTTCAACTTCTTCAATTATTGGTTCAACAGCGGGTTCGTCAATACGTTTGCGCCAGTGTTTACCCTTAAAGCGCTCAATTTGGCGAGACATCTTCTCAACCGTGGCATCAATCGCAGCAAACATATTATCCGATCTTTCTTCTGAACGAAGAATAAAGCCCTTTCCACGAATGGTAATCTGGGCGATATATCGGTCGGATGCATTTCGAGCGGTCTTTGCGTAGCTCAAATCAACCCTGCATTCCCCGATTTCGCTTAGGAATCGTTCTAACTTACCTACTTTCTTTGTCACGTAATCTTGGATTCGATCTGTGAGTTCCAGATCCTTTGTGTAAATGCCAATTTCTATTGTCATGACTAACCTCCAGGGAATTTTCTTAGATTATACATTATTCCTGATAAAAATATCAAATTATAAGCAGATGGTTAACCTTTGCTATCGTAAGACAATAAACTTCCTTTGCCTCAGCTTGTTTTAATTCGGTCGCCACCGCTTCCATGGTTGCACCACTGGTGAAAACATCGTCCACAACTAAGATCCGTTTTCCTTTCACCGGTTTTGCCCGGGCAACAAAAGCCTGTCGGACGTTTTCGCGTCTTTCTGCTTGATTTAACCCGACCTGAGATGACCTTTCGCTAATTCTAATCAAAGCATCATCACTAAAATCAATTTTCAGCCGTTCAGAAAGAGGTTTGGCAATCCGCTCTGCTTGGTTATATCCCCGTTCAATCATCTTTTGTTCACCGATTGGAACAGGCAAAATCAAATCAACTTCCCAACCGGCTTTCTCGTATACCATCGACAAGATCCCAGCCAGATAGCGACCGATTGTCAAATCATTTTGATATTTCAGGTGATGAATTGCTTTTCGGACGATCCCATCATAATAAGCAAAAGCTCGAAAGCCTTCATAGGGCAATGTTTTTCCATCACAATTAGCGCATTTCCCCTGTTTACTGGTAAAAGAACCGCAATATTTACAAACATCATTTGGAACGCGCTGGATTTTAGTTAAACACTCAGGGCAAATAAAAACGCCTTCTTCCCCACAACCCAGGCAAGCAGGAGGAAATAACCAATCCAAAACATTTAGAGCGATTTGATTTGCCTGGGATAAAAGAGGTGAAGTCGCCATTAATTACCCGTGTTTTGAATAAAGAGTTGAATTGCTGGCCAAAATATCGTGAACAACGTGAACAAAACCATCAACACTAAAATGATTATCAATATGTATTCAACTGGGCCCAAATTCCTCAACGGACCTTTATTCATATAATCTCCTTCGTAGAACAGTTATAAGTCTATTATAATTAATAGTTGGAAGATGAAATACCTTATATTTTCTACTTTGGAAGCATCTCCTCGATGCTAATATATTGAAAACAAAGTTCATGAAGGAGAAAAATGACTGATATTTATGAAACTGTAAAAGGGGATCAAGACCCCATCACCAAGTTGTTTTCCAAAATCCCCGGATTCAAGGGCTACATTGCCCGTGAAGATCGTCGTGCTTCGGATAAACTCCTGCGAGAAACCGTTGCCAAAGAATACGAAGCTCAATATCAGAGAATCTCCTCTGTACAGCGTGAGCTTATCACCTCAGGCGGTTTGGCACAAGTTGGCGACCTTGAAGCCTCCGCCATTAAAATTCGCCAATTTATTGACCGAATTAAAACTGGCAGCTATGGATATGCAGGATTGTTTGATGCAATAAAAATTAAGGAAGATGAATTGACCGCAATTTATCAATATGACCTGGTTTTGTTTGATCATGCCAAGACAATCGGCAGTGCCATCGACAATGTGGAAGCCTCAATCGGTACTGACGGTTTGCCCGCTTCCATTCGCCATTTGACTGCAGTTGCTCAAGAAGCCGTGGATGCTTTCAACAAACGTGCTGACGCCCTCAAAGGCATTGCACTCTAATTAGACTTAATTAACAGGAGATTATTATGGCAAGAGTTTTTGATGTTGTTGAATATCCCAACGAAATGGTCGATGAAATTGTCCATCGTTTCCCCGAAACAGGCGTAGCAGATCTTCGTTTGGGATCTCAGGTAATTGTTCGCGAATCCCAGGCAGCAGTCTTTTTCCGTGATGGACGCGCTTTGGATGTTTTAGGTCCCGGACGCCATACCATCAGCACCGCTAATGTGCCGATTTTGACCGGTTTGTTGGGCAAGCTTTTTGGCGATCGCACACCCTTCACCGCCGAAGTATATTATGTTTCAATGCGTGAATTTGCAGATCGCAAATGGGGCACTCCCCAACCGATTATTGTTCGTAATACCGGGATGGGCTTGGGCGTTGCATTACTGCAAGGTTTTGGAACCTACAGCTTCCAGGTAAGTGATCCCCAACAATTTGTTAC
Source organism: uncultured Anaerolineaceae bacterium (assembly GCA_964453395.1). Classification (GTDB taxonomy): domain Bacteria; phylum Chloroflexota; class Anaerolineae; order Anaerolineales; family Anaerolineaceae; genus Mesolinea. The sequence goes on along the minus strand of CAYVOY010000015.1, from coordinate 4,154 downwards.
TCAGGTGGTCGGTCAGCTTGGTGGTTTCCGTACGTCTGATATCGAAAATCGCTTACGGACAATGTTGCTTTCAAAGCTTCAAGATCTGCTTGGCGAAACCACCGCAAGTAAGAATGTATTAGATTTGATTGGTTTGACCGACGAATTAAGCGCCGGTGTCCGTGCAAAAGCACAGGACGACTTCCTCGCTATCGGTCTGCAACTCAAATCTTTCTATATCGGAAACCTGAAACCTTCCGATAAATCTGCCCAGGAATTGCGTGAAATGGGTATGCTCGATATGCAAACCTACACCCAGCTTCAGGCTGCTGACGCCATGCGCGATGCCGCACAGAATCCTTCTGGCGGAGCCGGACTAACGGCCGGTATCGGTGCCGGTATGGGTGTTGGCAATATTCTTGCCGGCTCTTTGCAAGGCTTGAATCAAAACCAGCAAACACAAGGAACTGCTCAAACCAGCACACCCGGAGCGATGCCTGATGTCATGACTCCATCCGAGGCTGCTGGATTTTTGAAAGTCTCTGAAGAAGATGTTATCGCAGCAATCAATGCCGGCGAACTCAAAGCCCGCAAAATTGGCAGCGCTTACCGTTTGACTAAAGATGCCCTCCAGGATTATCTGAACGGATAAGATTAAGTATTTGCATACAAAAAGGCTGAGATTATTTTTCTCAGCCTTTTTGTTTGTTATAATTGATTTGTGCTGACATGAAACTTCACGAATATCAGGCAAAATCAATTCTCAAAAATGCTGGCATTCCCTTGCCGATCTCTCACTTGGCAGGCAACGCCGGCCAAGTTAAACGAATTTCGAATGAAATTGGCTACCCGGTAGTTCTTAAAGCTCAAACCCTCGAAACAGGTCGTGGTAAAGCCGGGGGCGTCAGAATCGTTCATAATGAAAATGAAATTGAAAATGTCAGCAACGAGATTTTTAAGCTCGTTTTGAATCAACAACCGGTTCAATTCATTTTGGTTGAAAAAGCCTTCACCTTCTACAAAGAATATTATTTTGGAATCATTTCAGACCTCGACGAAGGAACCCCAGTTTTGCGGATTTCCGAAGCTGGCGGTGCGACTTTCCTGGAGGCTGAGTCCTTCAAAGACGCTCTGACCGTTGACCAGGCAATTGACATTAATCGCGGGCTAAAGGATTATCAAATCCGGGAAGGCTTGGTCAATCTGGGCATTGCCCCTTCCTACTGGAAACAATTTCAGGTGATCGCCCGCAAGCTTTATGAAGTCTATCGACAAAATGATGCAAGTTTAGCAGAGATAAATTCGCTTGTACTGACGGAATTAGATCAGCTCTATGCTCTTGACGTTAAAATCAGTATTGATACTCAATCCTTATATCGCCAGGAAACCTTTTTTGATGCCTTGGACCCCTCTTATTTTGGATGGGAAGAACGCGAGGCAATGAAATACAATCTCGACTACCATAGCTTCCCCGGCGAAATAGGATGTATAGTCAATGGTATGGGTTTGGCTTATCTGACGATGGAGCAATTGCTCTTGTTAAACCACTTACCCGCAGCTGTGATTGATATTCGCGGAGGCGCGACCAGTAGTTCGATAACTTCAGCCCTCGGGATGTTGCTCTCTAATCCGCAGGTTAAAGTCATTGTTATCAATATTTTTGGGGGAATGACCCATTGTGATGAAACCGCTCAGGGGCTAATTCAAGCCCTGGAGGAAAGTACACGTAAAAAACCGGTCTTTCTTCGACTTGAAGGCACAAATGGTACACCGGGGTTGGATCTGCTACTTAAAACTGAAAACCTTACATTTTTTCGCTCTACCGAAGCTTTGGTTAA
>CAYVOY010000015.1:0-2327 GCA_964453395.1 uncultured Anaerolineaceae bacterium | reverse complement strand
GTGGGAGTTACTGCTGATGTTTTAGAGCGTACCGAAGCTTTGGTTAATGCTGCCGCAGCCTGGTTGAGAGGAGATGAGCAATGAGCGTTCTGATCAATGCAGATTCCCGCATTATGGTCCAGGGAATAACAGGCAAAAGAGGCCGTTTCCATGCCCTTCAAATGTTAGCAACCGAAAGTCAGTTGATTGGAGGAACCTCTCCCGGAAAAGGCGGGGACTGGTGCTTCGATGGGCGAATTCCAATTTTTGATACTGTCAGGGAATGTGTGCAATCGACGAATGCTGACGTAAGCGTCATTTTCGTTCCCCCTCATGCCACGGCCGATGCCATTTTAGAAGCAATTGATGCCGGCATTAAAACAATCATCACCATCACTGGCTCTATCCCTTTACAAGATATGATGACAGTAAAATCTGCCTTAAAAAACAGCGAAGCGGTTTTGGTCGGACCAAATTCCCCAGGCGTGCTCGTGCCCGGAATTGCTAATGCCGGAATTTTTCCAAACAATCTTGCCTTGCGAGGAAATGTTGGGATTGTCTCTCGCTCAGGAACGCTCTGTTACGAAGTTCTCGACTGCTTAACCCAGGCGGGAATAGGCGTCAGTACTGCCGTTGGTTTAGGTGATGACCCGATAATCGGACTTGATTTTACGACTTGTCTGGAACTTTTTGAAGCCGATCCGCGCACAGACCAAATCGTCATGATTGGCGGTCCGGGTGGAGACAGCGAAATAAAAGCCGCCAACTATATAAATAGCCAGCTAACCAAACCGGTCATCGCCTGGATTGTCGGTGAAAATCTTGCTCTCCCACTCCTCAAGCCCTTTTTCGATAAAAGTGGCAACCTGTCATCTGAAGTTCTCAATAAAAAAACCAGAAGTCTTAATGATGCCGGGGTTTTAATTGCCAATAAAATTGAAGAAATTCCATCTTTGATTAATCGCTAACAAAGAACTGCCCGAAGGCAGTTCTTTTGGACTTGAAAATAGAATTAGTTAGCTTTTACTTTATCAATCGCTCTGACTGCGTCTCCAACAGTTTGGATGGCGCGGGCATCTTCATCGGAAATGTTGATGTCAAACTTTTCGCAGAATCCGTCAATCAAGAAAAACTGATCCATCGAATCAGCCTTCAAATCCTCAATAAAACGAGTATCCATAGTGATGTCTTCACCATCAATTTTCAAAACGTCCATTACTACAGCTTTTACAGAATCAAATGTACTTTCCATTATTTTTCCTCATTAGTCTTTTTGATGCTAAGATTATATCAAGACTTATTTGAATTTATGGAAGAAATAACACATGACAGAGAAGCAAGTTACGGAAATTAGTAACCGGAAAGACGAGCACCTGCGAATTTGCCTGGAGGAAGACGTCAGTTCATCTGTTTCGAATGGCTTTGACGAGCTTCATTTGAAACTTCAGAGTCTGCCTGAATTAGACTTCAAAACCATCGACATTTCAACAGAAGTCTTTGGCAAACGATTAGATGCACCGCTTTTAATCTCATCCATGACCGGCGGCTCTGGAAAAACAAAGCACTTTAATCAGATCCTTGCTCAGGCTGCAAATGAGTTCAACATTGCTATGGGTGTCGGTTCTCAACGGGCAGCCTTGCTTCATGAGGGATTAAGCGAAACTTTCTCCGTTGCACGAAAAGAAGCTCCAAACGCTTTACTGTTTGCAAATTTAGGTGTCTCTGATTTAAATTACGGTTTTGGCTTGGCAGAATGCCAACGGGCAGTTGATATGCTTGAAGCGGATGCTTTGTTTTTGCACATCAACGCACTTCAGGAATGCCTGCAACCGGAAGGGAACACAAATTTCAGCAATTTATTGTCAAAAATTGAATTGATTAGCTCCAGGCTGTCTGTTCCGGTCATCGCAAAGGAAGTTGGCTGCGGAATTGACGCAAAGACTGCAAAAGCGTTGGTCGATGTTGGCGTAAGAGGAATTGATGTAGCTGGTCTGGGTGGAACCTCATGGGCAGCGGTTGAGATGTATCGCCAGACAGACCCTCTGAGAAGAGAATTGTGCCAATCTTATCGCTCCTGGGGTCTTCCAACAGCAAAAGCATTGAAAGGCTTAGCCGATCTCCCTGAGGACATATTAATAATTTCTTCCGGTGGTTTACGAAACGGCCTTGACCTTGCAAAATCCATTGCAATGGGTGCAAATTTAGGCGGCTTTGCTACTAAATTTATCCATGCAGCAAATGAAGGCTATGAGAGCCTGCATAATACGATAAAATTAATACTTGAGGAATTGAAACTTGCCCTGTTTTTAACCGGTTCCTCTAAGCTGCAAGCGATGAAAGATAAAATT
>CAYVOY010000014.1:2746-16001 GCA_964453395.1 uncultured Anaerolineaceae bacterium | reverse complement strand
TGGCTTTTGAGCAAGCTCTTGAGAATCTTAAAAAAACCATTCATTGCGGTTTTGCACGGTGGAAAGTTGGCAGAATTTTATCGGACTAAGCCAAGAAAAGTTAGCGAAGTGCTGAATAATGCAGCGCTTATCTGCAGCCCTTCATTGATGTTGCAAAGTGCATTTCAAAAGGAAGGTTTTCAGGTAGAATATTTGCCAAATGGCATTGATCTTTCGCTTTATCCCTTCAGAAAACGGGAAATAATTGAACCCAAAATTGTTTGGTTGCGGGCAATTCATGAGATTTACAATCCGCTTATGGCAATTCAGGCTTTTAAGCTGGTTTTGGAAGCTTATCCCGAAGCGAAATTGTGGATGATTGGCCCGGATAAAGCTGACGGCACAATGCCGAAGTTAGTAGTCGAAATCGAAAATTTGCCCAAACCTGAGCATGTGGAAATTGTTGGGGCTGTTGCCAAACCGGATGTGCCAAAATGGCTGAACAAGGCGGATATTTTTATCAACACAACCAATTACGAAAGCTTTGGCGTTTCAGTTGTTGAGGCAATTGCTTGCGGATTGCCGGTTGTTTCTACCGATGCCGGAGAACTGCCGCTTTTATGGCAAGACGGTGAAGAAATTTTGCTCGTTTCAAAGGGGGATGCGCAAGGTATGGCAAATAAGATTCTCGAATTGTTGAATGGGGATGTTCAGGCTGCGCAATTAGCCCTCCGGGCAAAAGAGAAGGCCGAGCAATTCGATTGGGAAAACATTCTGCCACAATGGCTAAACTTGATTTACAAAGCGCTTAGAAAGGATAATTGAGATGCTGTACGAAGCTCTTTTGCGAAATATAATATTGCCAACAGGCGACTTGCTCTTCGGGCAAAGAATGGTGCAGCGTTTGCGTTTCCTTGAAAAAGCGCAGTATTGGGATGAGGGTCAAATCAGGGATTTCCAAAACCAGGAATTGAAAAAATTGATTTCAATTGTTTATCGTGAAGTGCCGATGTATCGACAAATGTTTGATGAAGCTCAGATTGATGTTGAGTCGATTTCAACAATTGATCAACTCTCTCGCTTGCCGATAGTGACAAAGCAAATGTTAAAAGAAAGTTTTCCAAAAAATTCTACACGTCCGACCGGGCAAAAGGTATACGAAGTTAAGACGTCTGGTTCAACCGGTGCAAATCTTATTCTATATGAAGATCACGCCACAGCTGGTTGGTATCGGGCATCTTTCATGCTGGCATTGGAATGGTCCGGCTGGCGAATAGGGGAAGCTCATTTGCAGACCGGTATGACTTTAGAACGAGGCTTGGAACGAAAGTTGAAAGATATTCTGATGAAGTGCCATTATTTTTCGGCTTTTGATTTAAGTGACAACAAGATTGATGGGATTTTATCCGAATTGGAAAAGTATAATCTCCAATTTCTTTGGGGATATCCTGAAAGTATCGCTCTAATTGCCAGGAGAGCCAAAGAGAGAAATTTTAAGCACAGTCTGAAATCAGTTGCGACTTGGGGAGATAGTTTAACTCCTTCTCAGAGGACGGTTATTGAAGAGGTTTTTTCGACACAAGTCTTTGATACCTATGGCACCGCTGAAGGGATTCAGATTGCCGCACAATGTGAAATGGGGAATTACCATCTGCAATCTTTTGATGGAATTTTGGAAATTTTAGATGAAAATGGTGTTGAGGTTTCTCCCGGTGAAGTTGGCAGAGTGGTTGTCACGCGTTTTCATCCGGGTGCAAGCCCTTTGGTGCGTTATGAAGTTGGCGACCTGGCATTGAAAGCTGGCTCACAAATTTGTGCTTGTGGACGGAAGCTTCCAATTTTGGGTGGAATAAGGGGTAGGCAGTCTGATTTGGTTATTACGCCTGAAGGTAATCGATTAATTGTGCATTTTTTCACCGGGATCCTGGAGCATTTTGCAGCTATTAGTAGTTTTCAGGTGATACAGGAAAGTATTGACGGCATTCGAGTCCTGATTGTGCCTGTTTCCGGGTCATATGTTAATCATGGTGAGGTGGTTCGGGCTTTGCATGAAAAAGGGATTGGCAGTCTTAAAGTTGAAATTGAAGAAGTAAACGAAATCCCATTGACCAAAGCTGGAAAAAGAAAATTTGTTATTAGTCATCTTGCAAGGAATTGATTTTTATGTCTGAACTACCATTCGTTACAATCATCTTACCGGTCTACAATGAGGAAAAATTTATTGAAAAGTGTATTCATGCAGTGCAAGAGCAGGATTACCCGCCCGAAAAAATGGAAATTTTGGTTGCAGATGGAATGTCTACTGATAAGACAGTGTCTTTGCTCAATGCGATGCAAGCTGCCGATAAGCGGATTAGCGTCTTTAGCAATCCCGGGAAAATTGTTCCAACCGGCTTAAATATACTGATTCCCGAAGCGAAAGGGGACGTTGTGGTGCGGATTGACGGGCATTGCATACCTGAAAAAGACTATGTTTCCAATTGTGTCAGACACATCCAGGAAGATGGCGTTGAGGCGGTCGGTGGGCCGATGAAAACAATCCAAATGGATGACAAGTATGAATGTATTGCCTTGGCGACAAGTTCAAAGTTTGGGGTTGGAAATTCAACCTTCCGAACGATGGATGGACTGACAAAATTCGTTGACACGGTTCCGTTCCCTGCTTATAGCAAGGCATTAATTGAGGATGTCGGTTTGTATGACGAAGAATTAGTGCGGAATCAGGATGATGAATATAACTATCGCTGCAGGGAGAAAGGGTATAAGATTCTCCTTGCGAATGATGTTCGCTCAGTTTACTTTGCGCGAAGCTCATTTAAAAAGTTATGGAAACAATATTTCCAATATGGCTATTGGAAGGTGCGGGTTTTGCAGAAGCATCCCAAACAAATGAGCCTGCGGCAGTTTGTCCCTCCAGCTTTTGTTTTGGCAATTTTGTTTTTTAGTCTGCTTGCCATTCTTTTTAGTTGGGGTTGGATTGCATTGCTTGCATTTTTGGGTCTTTATTTTGGGGTCAATCTGGCGGTCTCGCTGTCGATTTCGAGTAAAAAAGGCTGGCAACTCTTCCCCGGCTTGGTTTTGTCTTTTTTGATCTTGCACCTCTCCTATGGAACAGGCTTTATCACCGGTTTGTTTAAGTTTTGGAACCGTTGGAATGACAGGGATCAGGGGAAAAACTTCAAGAGCTAAGGGGAAAATTTAGCTGACAGATCTTTCGCGATTTGTCAATTTTCGTTTCAACCGCCAAGTGGGGTCTGGTTTAGATCGTGCGAGTTGATTTTCATTTAAACTAAGCGCGAAAATAAACGTTAACTTTCGCAAAGCATCAGGCTGTTTTCGGCTACCGACAAGATGCCTAAACCAAAACTTCCCCTTATCTACAAAGCTCTAATTCGCTAAAAACCCATTATAATTAAGGTAGAATTAACGGAATTAAAAATCAGTCTGGCTTAAATATACAAATTCTTGTAAAGCGAAGCCGGGATTTGAAAAACTATACAATTTGTGTTAGTTTTAGTACAATTAATACATAATTAGTTGCATTTATTGCTTATCGAAGGGAGAAGATTAAAGAGTGCAAAGAGATACTGTCCGTACGCAAACAAGTACGTCTATTCATCGGAGTAGCACAAACCGATTTGTTTTTGCTTTTAACGCAATAGTCAAACGTTTAGCGGACATCGTCATCTCGTTTCTGGCATTAATTCTGCTTTCTCCCGTTTTCATTGGAATAGCGATTGCTATAAAACGCGAATCGGCAGGCCCAATTTTGTTTAAGGGCAAGCGAATGGGTGTCAACGAAAAGCCCTTTTATATTCTCAAATTTCGCACTATGTGTGAACCTTCTGATACGGAATCTAATGGCCCTGCTGTTACCGCCTCGGACGACCCACGGATTACAAAGCTGGGGCGTTTTTTGCGTGATACAAAGCTAAACGAATTGCCGCAACTATGGAACGTTTTGGTTGGGGAGATGAGCTTTGTCGGTCCTCGACCCGAGGATTATGATATTGCGCTTGGCTGGGATCCAAAGGTCCGCAATGAAATTCTCTCAATGAAGCCCGGCATCACCAGCCCGGCATCGATTATTTATCGCAATGAAGAGGCTCTGCTGCAAGGCGAAGGCTTTATGGATGACTATTTGAGCAAAATTTTGCCTGATAAGCAGCGGCTTGATTTGCTTTATGTGCGGAATCACAATTTCTTCACTGATATCGACGTGCTTGCCGCAACTTTTTTGACGCTTTTACCGGCTTTGCGGAACCGCAAAATTGACGAGCGATATCTTTTTGGCGGGCCGATTTTGGTTCTATTCCGCAAAATTGTGCCCTGGTTCCTGATTGATGTGGTTGTGGTTACAATTGCGGTTGGGATTTCAGGGGTTGTTTGGCGCTTGAGTACGGTGATCGATCTTGGTGTGCCAACTTTCATTGTGCTTGCCCTGGCAATTGCGGTTGTGATTAGCCTAATCAACATGTTGCTTGGCTTGCAAAAAATATCCTGGCGCAACGCAAGCCCTTCTTATATTTTTGACCTTCTCGTTTCGGTCACCAGTACAATGGTTTTATTATGGGTTTTCAATCGCTTTGTGGTTACAGAGCCGCGCATTCCTTTCAGCATGTTTTGGCTGATTGGTTTGACGACTTTTGTTTTTCTGGTGGCGGTGCGTTATCGAGACCGCTTGATTAGCAGCTTGTCTTATCGCTGGTTACTTTTGCGCGGAACAAGCGCATCTTTCGCGGAACGAATTTTGATTGTCGGTGCAGGTGAATTGGGTGAGTTGACCGCTTGGTTGATTCAACGCAGTGGTTATTCGCCTCTGTTTGGAGTGGTTGGTTTTGTGGATGATGACCCACATAAACGAAATTTGCGACCGGGTGGCATAACGGTTCTGGGTTCAACAGAAGCGATTCCGGAATTGGTAGAAAAATATTCCATAGCAGTTATTATGCTGGCATTGAGTGATGGGAATGAGGCTGAAAAAAGCCGAATAAAAGCTATGTGCGAAGCGACAGGTGCCAATGTAGTTGTTATGCCTGATATGATTAAAAATCTTGAAAAGACTTTAGAGAATACTGGAATTAACGGAAATGGAAAATAAAATCAGTTATTTTTCAGGGAAAGAAGTTTTGGTTAGTGGTGCGGCTGGTTTTATCGGCTCACGCTTGGTCGAAAAATTGGTGCTCAATGGCGCGAAGGTTAAAGCTTTCCTTCGTTACAGCTCCAGACCGGAATTTGGGAATCTTGTTTTTTTGCAAGAAGAAGTTTTCAATGAAATCGAAGTTGTTCGGGGGGATTTGGAAGATTTTGCTGCGGTCAGAGATGCGATGCAAGGCGTTGAACTTGTCTTTCACCTTGGGGCTTTGATATCGATTCCTTATTCTTATCTTCATCCGGTGGAAAATGTGCGGACAAATGTTTTAGGGACGGTGAATGTTCTTGAGGCTTGCCGGGAAAAAGGCACAAAACTCATTCATACCTCCACGAGCGAAGTCTACGGCAGCGCATTGCGTGTTCCGATTGATGAAGGGCATCCTTTGCAGGCTCAATCGCCTTATTCTGCCAGCAAGATTGCGGCGGATAAGTTGGTTGAAAGTTATGTTCGCAGCTTTGACTTACCCTCTATCACTGTGCGGCCTTTCAACACTTATGGCCCCGGGCAGAGCAATCGAGCGGTAATTCCGACGATTATCACGCAAGCTTTATCCTCAAATCAAGTTCATTTGGGAATGCTGGAAAGCAAGCGGGATGTTACTTATCTGGATGATACAGTTAATGGCTTTCTTAAAGCAGCAATGGCTGAAAAATGGGATGGCGAGGTCTACAACCTTGGCACCGGAAGTGAAGTGAGCATTGGCGAGATTGCCCAATTGATTTTTGATATTCTCCAAGTGAAACCAGAAATTATTATCGATAAAGCGCGTTTAAGACCTGAAAAATCGGAAGTTTTGCGCTTATTATCGGATAATCGTAAGGCAGCCCAAGAATTAGGCTGGAAACCGGAAGTTAACCTTAAAGAAGGACTGGCTCTTACGATAGAATGGATTCGTGAAAATCTCAATCGATATTTACCCAAGGAATACGGGCGATAGCGGAGAATAATAGGTAAGGTGATTTAATGAAAGCAGTTATTTTAGCCGGCGGTAAAGGGACCCGACTCGCCCCATTTACCAGTGTTTTGCCAAAACCGATGATGCCGATTGGCGAGCAAACGATTTTAGATATTATTCTCAGGCAGGCAAGCCGTTCAGGGATCAAGGAGGTAACGCTGGCTGTCGGTCATTTGGCGAGCCTGATGCAGTCCTATTACAAAGATGGATCCCAGTTTGGTTTAAAAATTGACTATGCATACGAATCCAAACCGCTTGGTACGGCTGGACCTCTGGCTTTTGTAGAAGGTTTGGATGATTCTTTTATGGTTTGTAATGGCGATATTTTGACCCTGCTCGATATGCAGGAAGCGATTGCTTTTCACAAAGAACAAGGCGCGGTTTGTACAATTTGCAGCCACCAACGGACGCATAAAATCAACTTTGGTGTGATTCAAACCAAAGTTGGCTCATTTGGAGTGACAGATTACATCGAGAAACCTTCTTATGACTTTTTAGTAAGCATGGGGATTTACATTTTTGAACCCAAAGTTTTGGAGTATATTCCTAAGGGCGAATACTTTGACTTTCCCAGTTTGGTTAAAGCGCTTTTAGCTGCGGATGAGAAGGTGGTTTGTTATCCTTACTCCGGTTATTGGCGAGATTTGGGTAATTATGATGATTATATTACCGCCAATGAAGATTTTGAGAGTATGCGCTCAGAATTTTTAGGAGAATAAGATGAACTGGAAAGTACCTTTAGCTGATGTTCAACTGGGTGTAGAAGAAGAGACGGCTGTCCTTGATGTTTTGCGCTCCGGTTGGTTGACAATGGGGGCAGTAACGCAAGCTTTTGAAGAGGAAATTTGCGCATTTACCGGAACGAAGCACGCTTTTGCGGTCAATAACGCCACGGCAGCTTTGCATTTAGCCTGCCTGGCTTTGGGCTTGGGACCCGGAGATGAAGTGATTGCGCCTTCACTGACATTTGTGGCAACCGCTAATGCGATTAAATATACCGGTGCAAAAGTAGTGTTTGCCGATATCGAAAGTGAAGACTGGTTGTGCATCTGCCCGGAAGCAATTAAAGCTGCGATAACCGAGAAAACAAAGGCAATTATGGTCATGCATTATGCCGGTTTTGCCTGTAATATGCCGGAAATTCTGCGCATAGCCAAAGAGCATAACTTGTATGTTATTGAAGACGCTGCCCATGCCATTGGAGCAAGTATAGAGGGGAAAGCTTTGGGCACTTGGGCTGACGTTGGCTGTTACAGTTTTTTTGGCAACAAAAACATGACCACTGCGGAAGGGGGAATGTTGGTAACAGATAATGATGATTTAGCGGCAAAAGTGAAGATTTTACGCTCGCATGGCATGACCAGTCTGACCTGGGATCGCCATCAGGGACATGCCAGCAGTTATGATGTGGTTGCCCTGGGCTATAACTACCGGATTGATGAAATTCGTTCGGCGATTGGGCGCGAACAACTCAAAAAGCTATCCGATTCGAATGCAAGACGGAGTGAACTTGTTGAACGATATCGTTCGATTTTGACTTCAAAAGTGCCAGAACTTGCTTTGCCTTTTGGCGCAGAAAGAGGCGAGAGCAGTTATCATATCTTCCCGGTTTTGCTCCCCAAAAACGTGGACAGGGCAAAGTTTCGCGAAATTCTGAAGCAAGACGGAGTTCAGACAAGTTTTCATTATCCTCCGGTGCATCAATTTGAGATCTATCGCGATTCGACGGTCAACCCGAATGAGCTTTTATGGATGACGGAACATGTTGCCTCCCGGCAGGTGACCCTGCCGCTCTTTCCGCAAATGAGCGAAGAGCAACAAGATTTGGTGATTGCCAGCGTGGTCAAAGCTTTGGAAGAAGCTGCTAACTAAAAAGCGCAAATCAGTTGAGTGATAAAATCGTAACGATGAAAGCAAAAATCTTTTTTTATGTGCTGGTACTTGCAATCCTGAGTGCTTGCAGTGCCAATCCGAAAATCGAAGCATTCACAGGGAAAACAGTGGCGACTTTGCAAACCCCGGTGAGCATTGAGAACAAAATTTTTGTTACTGAATCTGCGCCCGGATTGAACGATTCGGAGAGTGATTTGCTTCCGGAAGAGCTTGCAGCAACGAAAATAGCTTTGAGTGAAGGCGATTTTGCAATATCAGATGATAATCTTGATTCGAGGGATGAAAACAACCTGAGCAACCAAACAATGCCTAACACTACCCCCACCATTACACCTACCTTGGGAATCCCGGTCTGGGAAGGGAAGTGGATGGTTTGGTTTCAAAACAGTAACGGTGCTTACTCGCGCGGGACAATGGAACTGACCAGCAATTCTGAGGGGATTAGGGGCGAGGTGATTCTGGATGATTTTTCTATCAAACTTAGTGGCGGGCTTGTTGATAGTGGCAGACAAGCGAAAGGGGAATGGGAAGGCGGAAATGAAAGAGGCGAATTTTGGTGGCGCTTGAATTACGAAGGCTTTTTCACAGGCTCCAGAAATACGCGATTTGGCTTTTGTGGAAGTCAGGTTCATGACACACGCCCCGATCCTTGTCGGGAAGTCGTCCCATAATTCTGGCTGGTAGCTTAAAGCTCATGAGGAACCCGACAGGATTTTTACGGCGAGAAACGAGGATAGACTCTGCTCAATTGGCAGAGTTGGTTCGGATGGTAAGCGACCGTGGCTTTGCGAGCAGCTTCGAAGTCAGTGGCAGCAGTATGATGCCTTTTGTTCGTTCAGGAGATAAAGTTTGTATATCTCCGGTTGAGAAAAACGAAATTCGCAGGGGTGATGTTTTGGCTTTTGTTTTAGGGGAAGATAGTCACATGTTAATTCACCGTGTGGTGAAAATATCAGAAGAAGGTTTTTTGTGTAAGGGTGACAATCAAATTCAATACCTGGATGGATGGATTGGTTACGATGATGTAATTGGCAAAGTAACAGAAATCCGAAGAGAGGGAAAAGCTGTGAAATTAGGCTTGGGCGCAGCGAAGGGGTTAATCGCCAGGCTATCAATTCACAATCGTTTGGTTCCGTTTGTAAGTGGTTTGCGCCGCATAAAATGGGGCGTTCTTAATTTATTTTCTTAAAAACACTATTTTTTATTGGGGGACATCCAGTCGTGAAGGGCATAGGAGACTCCGGCTTTTTGAAGTGCGGTTTCGACATCCTTTTCCCGGCTTCGGAAGCCGGAGAGAGTTTTGCCATAATTTGTGAGAAGATAGACAAATCTTTTCCAATAGCAACCAAGAATTTTTATCGAGTTTGGTGGCACGTTATAAAGCCGGGCAAGTGTCAGACGGGGGAGAAATAGGCGATTCCATGCAATTTTCAGCCTTGAGAAGAGATTTTGATTCTTTTCCATTTCAACCAAGTCAGGTGTTACAGGAATTCCGGATTGTTGGCGATCGAACAGAAGATCTCTGGCATTTTCAAAGTTTTTCTGGTCTAAGCCTTCTGGCAACAGGTTCGGATAGACCTCTTCAGGTATATGAATATTTAGCTGCGTTTCGACCAGTTTGAGCGTAAGGGCGGTGACTTTATGGGATCCCCAAGAGTGAGAAATAGCGACTAATTTTTGCCAGTCAATCTCATTTTGGAAACGATAAATCACCATGGCGACGTCCATCAATCCGCGCAAACCGAGGTTTAAATAGTGCTGGTAAGTCAAATGGATGCAGAGGTGCAAAATTAAATCTTCCAAGCCAAGCGTAAAGACCTCCGAGTTGGCAACCTTTACAGGTTTCACTCTTTCCCAAATGGCTTCTAGGTCGATTGTGAAGGGCTCGTCTTCTTCCAAAATGGTCCAATGAAGCTCAACCACAGGACTGTTCAGGTCTTTTCTAAGCGGTGGAAGGTGCTTAATATCGATGTTTTGGTCATCGAGACTGAAATAAGTGCTCGGTTTATAGCCCAGCTCCTGCATCAGTTCATAGCTACGCGCTAAATTTTCTTTTTTGACTAAAATGTCAATGTCTGCCATCGAACGGACGCCTATGTTGCCATAAACATGTTCAAGCAGATAAATACCTTTTAATCCGGCAATCTCAATATCATCTTCGCAAAGCTTGTCAACCAGTATTTCAGTGTCATGTAGAGCCAAGGTGTTACGGGCGGCAACCGCTATATAGCGTTGATATATTTGGTCTCTGACCGGACAGATGAAGGGGTAGCTTTTTTGCAATTTCGATATCAAGGGATAGAGCAAGGGCGTTATTAATTGCAGATCCGCTTCTTTGACGAGGGCTTCCCATTCTTGTATCGACCAGTTTTGGACCAAAACATAAGATTCATCCAAAGGCAAACCAGGCTGGAGGATTTTTAACAAGGCAGACAGAGGGTTAAAATTCTGCACAGTCAGCACCTAAGCTTCACCCTTCGCAAATTTGATGATTTTTTCGAAATTTTCGTTAATTAACTCTTCAATTTCCAAGGCTACAGCGGCGTAAGGCTCTTTCGTCAGGTAAGGGTCGGGAATTGTGTATGCAGAGCCGGACATTTCGCTTAAAAGTTGAACTTTTCCTTCAAGTTGAGGATATTCAAGCAAAATCCCTTCTTTTTGACCTTCTTCCATAACCAGCATCAAGTCAACATCATCCAAAGAAATTTCACTGATATCCCTGGAAATATGCCCCTCAAGGGAAAAACCGCGTTTCTTCGCCTCGGCAATTGCTTCAGCGGTGGCAGGGGCACTTTCATCAACCCAAGAACCGGCACTCTCAACATGCCAACCGTTGTCTAAGCCTCGTTTTTTAAGCAGCTGATTAAAAAAAGCTTCTGCTAAAACCGAGCGGGATTGATTTTTGGTGCAAATAAAGACAAGCCTTGGCAAAACAACCTCTCGTTAAAGATCTTTGTCTTTTGAGTTGAGTTTTTTGACATTCCTATCTACTTCGACCCAAAGCTTTTCCTCTTGCCGGCTTTCCTGCTCTTCAGCCAGGCTTGCATTATCCTTACTATAGGAATAATGACTGCTATATGGCGAATAATAGTTGTAGCCGCCGTAATAATAATCGCGATTTTTTGGAATTTTGTTGGCGACAACACCAAGCACTCTTGCACCAATTCGCGCCAATTCCTCGAGAGGACGTTGGGCAGCGATGATTTTGGTTTTACCGGGAATAATCACAAAAATTAAACCGTCAACTTTTGCGGACAAAATTTGTGCGTCAGAAACAATCATCGGCGGAGTGTCGATGATGACAAAATCAAACCTTTCCCTCAAATCTTTCAGGATTTCTGCCATACGTTCGCTTCCCAGCAATTCTGCCGGGTTCGGTGGAATTGTGCCACAGGTGATGATGGAGAGATTGTCCGTCATTTCAATCGGTTTGAGAACCTCATTAATGCTCAATTTTCCGGCAATAAGATCGGTCAAGCCCATTCGGTTAGGTTTGTTAAACTGAACATGTACTTTGGGTCGGCGCATATCCGTATCAATCAACACAACTTTCTTGCCGGCTTGTGCTTCAACAACAGCAAGGTTGGCAGCGACTGTCGATTTCCCTTCCGATTCACCTGAGCTGGTAATCAAAACGGCTTGAACCTTCTTGTCGACTGATGAATATTCGATGTTTGTGCGCAGGGCACGAAAAGCCTCCGAAACCGGAGAGCGGGGATTTCTGGCGACGAATAAGCCAAGTGGTCCATTGCTCTTCGAATTGTTCGGTTTGAGATCGCCAATAAAACCAATTACCGGCACATCCAAAACAGCTTTGATTTCGTCAGGAGTTTTCAGCGTGTCATCCAAAAATTCAATTAAGAAAATGGTTGCAGCGGCAATAAAAAGTCCAATTGCGAGGCCCATGACTGTGCTTTGCATTGGTTTTGGCGAAATGGGAACCTCTGGTTTAACAGCAGACTCGACTTGCATAATAGTTGGACTGTTCTGTGCTTTTGAAAGCTTGAGTGATTCCAAATTGTTAATGCTGGCGATATAAATCTGCTGATAGAGGTTTAAGGTTCGTGTCAGGCGGTCTAAATCAGTGGGATTAGTGGCAACATTTCCGGAAGATTGGCCTAAAACGACGAGTTCAGTGTATACCTTTTGATAAGACTCCAATAATTTGGATTGCTCATCAAGTTGAGATTCCAGAGAGATTAAGAGTTCGATGTCTTCTTCATAAGGGGACTCAGGGTCAATTGCCCCGATTTCAAGTTTTAAACCGTTAACCCGCTCTTGGATTTTCTCCATTTCAGACTGAGCACTCGCAATCTGTTCCTGAGTGATCTCAGAAGACTTCTGGCTAATCTGGTTTTCGAGGACCTCAATTTGCTGTTCGGCTTGGTCAACCCGAACCTGGAGATTTTGCTCAGCCACTTCATATTGAACAGACTGGAGTTTATCGTTTTGCGAAATCATAATTTCGACCAAACCGTTCGCAATCGTTGCGGCTTTGAATGGGTCTGTATCGCGAACGGTCAAAAGCACAAATTTGGTGTCATCAACTTGTTTAGCGGTTGCCTGCCCTTTGCGGACAGGAAAGCCGAGTGTTTCAGAAGCTTGAAAAAGCAGTTCTTCGGTTGTTAAAAGTTGGGCATAGGTGTCAATCAGTTGTTGATTATTTAGACTGGAATAGTAATCATAAGTAGTTTGGGCAGGAGGTAGGATGACAAAACGCGCTTCGGCTTGATAAACAGGTGTTTGGCGAATGGCAACGTAATAACCAACACCTCCACCAATGGCAACACCCAGGATAATTAACCATAACCAGCGCTTGATTGTTGAAAAAATTTCTTTTATATCCATAAATAATCCCCGCCCTGAATTTCAGGGTGATTGTTAAGTTAATGTCATTTTAAGTACTAACTTAAAAGCATACCATAAAAGGGGAAACTTATGGTTTAAACGTAAAACGTCGGCAGGGAGCGGGAAACGGGGAGCGGGAAGCGTTCATTTGATTTAGAAATGCTTGCAGTCCAAGAAGGCTTGTGTTAGAATATCGTCCTTACGCGGTGCCTGTAGCTCAATGGCAGAGTGCTTCACTGTGGATGAAGATGTTGAGGGTTCGAGCCCCTCCAGGCACCCACAAAATGAGAACCCTTTTGGGTTCTTTTTTTTAGCAGGAAACAGGTAATCAGGAAATGGAGCCAAGGGGGATAGAGCCAAGTGGGATAGGGCCAAGAGCCAAGTGGGATAGAGCCAAGAGCCAAGTGGGATAGAGCCAAGAGCCA
>CAYVOY010000014.1:0-2646 GCA_964453395.1 uncultured Anaerolineaceae bacterium | reverse complement strand
GCCAAGAGCCAAGTGGGATAGAGCCAAGAGCCAAGTGGGATAGAGCCAAGAGCCAAGGGGCTGTAGAGAGGCAGAACCTGCCTGTATATTTGTCGGAACCCTCTAAAATTGTGATAAAATCACAGCTTAGGCTATGACGGAAACGAGTAATTCAAGGTCCTCCGATAGCGAGCTCAGGATGGTGGAAGCTGGGCGGTAAGGTTTGAATGAAAATCCTTCCCGAGCTGCAAGCTGAACATGTTTTCTGACTAATCTCAGAGCAAAAAGTAAGCGAGCCGATTGCCCACCGATATAAGGGCACCAAGCGCTCTGACTTTCGTCAGAGAAGCGGGGTGGTACCGCGAGTTTCCAAGCTCGTCCCTGTTATTGGGACGAGCTTTTTATTTGATATTTTTTGGAGGTTGAATGTTTAAACCAGTTTCATCAAGATTGAATATTCCTGCAGAAGAGGAAGAGCAGTTGAAGTTTTGGAAAGAAAACCAAATTTTCAAAAAGTCTTCCGATGAACGCAGTGACCGCAAGCCTTTCGTGATGTTTGAAGGACCCCCAACTGCCAATGGCAAACCGGGTGTTCATCACGTTTTGGCGCGGGCCTTTAAGGATATGTTCCCCCGTTATAAGACCATGCAAGGTTATTACATTGACCGGCGTGGAGGCTGGGATACCCACGGATTACCGGTTGAAATTGAAATTGAAAAGCAGCTTGGGTTTAATCACAAAAGCCAAATTGAAGAATACGGGATTGCCGAATTCAACAAGCTTTGCCGTGAATCGGCTTTTTCGCGCATTCAGGATTGGGAAAAAATGACTGACCGAATCGGCTATTGGGTCGATTTGGATCGTTCTTACGTTACCTACAAAGATGAATATATCGAATCTGTCTGGGCACTTTTGAAAAACATTTCCGATAAAGGGCTGCTTTATCAGGGTTATAAGGTTGTGCCCTATTGTCCTCGTTGCGGCACGCCGCTTTCTTCTCACGAAGTGGCCCAGGGCTACAAAGACACTGAGGATCCGAGCATTTACGTGCGCTTCCGCTTGCTGGATGAAGCCGACACCAGTTTGTTGGTTTGGACGACAACTCCCTGGACTTTGCCCGGGAATGTGGCAATTGCCGCCCATCCGGAAGTTGAATATGCTTTGGTAGAAGTTGAAGGCGAAGGCAAGTTGATTTTGGCAAAGGCTTTGATTGATAAGGTTTTGGCTGAGCGATCTTATCAAATTTTGAAAACCATGATGGGTACAGAATTGAAGGGCTTGCGCTATGAACCGCTTTTTAGCTTCTTCAAATTGGACAAAGCCGCTCATTACATCGTCAATGCCGATTATGTTACGACCGAAGACGGTACCGGTTTGGTTCACATTGCTCCGGCTTTTGGTCTGGACGATATGGAAGTTGCCAAGAAGTACGATTTGCCTTTGATAATGACGATTAATGACGAGGGGCGCTTCTTCCCGAAGGTGGAACCTTGGGCTGGGGTTTTTGTCAAAGATGCAGACAAGGGCATCATGAAAAACCTGAAAGATCGCGGTTTACTCTTCGCCTCCGGCAAGATTACGCACAGTTATCCCTTCTGCTGGCGCTGTTCGACACCCTTGCTTTACATGGCACGCTCAACCTGGTTCATTAGAACAAGCGAAATCAAAGGCCGAATGGTTGAACTGAATCAAAATATCAATTGGGTGCCTGAGCATATCAAAAACGGTCGCTTTGGAAAATGGCTTGAGAATAATATTGACTGGGGGCTTGGGCGGAACCGCTATTGGGGCACGCCACTTCCGGTTTGGCTGTGTTCTGAGTGTGACCATCAGATAACTGTTGGCTCGCGTGAACAGCTTTCGGAATTGGCCGGGAAAGACCTGAGCGAACTTGAATTGCATCGGCCCTACGTTGACGATATCCATTTTGGCTGTCCGGCATGTGGTAAGGGCGAAATGAGTCGCGTGAGCGAATTGATTGATGTCTGGTTTGACTCGGGTGCGATGCCTTTTGCTCAATGGCACTATCCATTTGAAAACCAGAAAGAATTCAAGCAGCAATTCCCGGCAGATTTCATTTGTGAAGCCGTTGATCAAACGCGTGGCTGGTTCTATTCCTTGCATGCCATCAGCACAATGGTGATGGATAGTGAAGCCTATAAAAATGGGATTTGTTTAGGTTTGATTTTGGACGAAAAAGGCCAAAAAATGTCTAAGTCCAAGGGGAATGTGATTGACCCTTGGGAAATTTTAAATGAATATGGGGCGGACCCAATGCGCTGGTATATGTATACTGCCAGTCCTCCCGGAAACGATCGCTCTTTTGGCAAAGAACTGGTCGGTGAAGTGGTTCGAAGCTTTATGCTGACGCTTTGGAATACCTATTCCTTCTTTGTTACCTATGCTAATCTGGATAAATGGCAACCGGATCCGACTCAAACTCCGGATTATTCCGAAATGGACCGCTGGCTGCTTTCTTCTTTGGAATGCCTGGTGCGTGATGTGACCGAAGCCTATGAAAATTATGATGTAGTTGGCGCAACCCGTCCGATTGAGACTTTTGTTGATAATCTTTCTAATTGGTATCTACGGCGCTCTCGAAGGCGCTTCTGGAAGAGTGAATCGGATGGCGACAAGAAGGCCGCTTATGAAACACTCTATAAGGCT
>CAYVOY010000013.1:13739-16180 GCA_964453395.1 uncultured Anaerolineaceae bacterium | reverse complement strand
ATAAAATTTATGAATGCATGGCATGTGGCAAGACAATCATTAATGGGACAAGCCCAGCCATTATTAACCAATTCACAGATGAAGTTGAGCTGAAAATATGCGAAAGGAATGCAGAAGCAATTGCAGAAGCTGTTCTTTATTTAAAATCTAAACCAGAGCTTGTGACATCGATTGGCGCAAGAGCAAGACAAAAATTCCTTGATAATTATTCTATTGAAGCATTGGGAAAAACTTATCGCGGACATCTCGAAGAATTGATGTCGAAATGGAAGTAGACGCAGATTTGAAGAAACAAGAGACTGCTTGATAAAAGCGGTATGAACATTGAATAAACATATTCAGGTTCTGTTTTGACAGAGTTATCCTGGAATGAAATTAGTGACACACTAACTGGAACATCTGAGTAAAATTAATTATGGATAAAAAATCAAAACCCCATATAGTAATGTTGTTAACCCAAGATCTTAATAGCCCTTCTGGCTTAGGAAGATTTTTTCCATTAGCAAAATATCTTGCAAGGGAAGAATTTCGGGTCACAATATTAGCTCTTCATTCAAATTTTGCGGAATTGAAAGAAAAGGTTTTTGTTCAAGAGGGAGTTGCTATTCATTACGTTGCCCAAATGCATGTGCGAAAAACAGGTAATAAAACTCACTATTTTTCACCTCTTGAATTGCTTAAAGTTAGCTGGCATGCCTTAATAAAACTCTATTCCGAAGCTGTTATTGAACAACCTGATTTAATTTTTGTTGGAAAACCCCACCCAATGAATGGCTTGGCGGCCTTGAGACTGGCCAAGAAAAATTCAATTCCTTTAATCGTAGATTGTGATGATTTCGAAACAGAGTCAAATAAGACTCAGGGAAAATGGCAGAAGAGTGTTCTTGCCTATTTTGAACAAATGCTACCAAAAAAAGCCGATTTAGTGACAACAAACACCTATTTCATGTTGGATAGATTATCAAGCGGTGGTGTGCCGAAAGAGAAAATCCTATATTTGCCAAATGGAGTGGATCGCGAAAGATTTTTTGAGCCAAGTACTGATGAAGTGCCTCGTTTGCGCGAGGAACTGGGCTTGAATGGATTTAAGGTTGTGGGATATTTTGGCAGTTTGAATTTAGCGAATCATCCGGTAGATTTGTTGGTTCGAAGTTTTGCGGAAGTTTCTGAAAGCGGTGGTGATTTCAAGCTGTTGATTGTAGGCAGCGGAGGCGATTTCGAGAAATTACAAACGCTAGCTGGCGAGTTAGGAATAAGCGATCGAGTGGTTTTCACAGGAAGGATTAATCCAGATAAGATGAATTTGTATTACAAGTTAGCAGATGTAAGCGTAGATCCTGTGAATGACACATTGCCTGACCGAGGCCGGTGCCCACTAAAACTGTTTGAAAGTTGGCAAATGGGTGTTCCGGTTGTTACCTCAGATGTCGGCGACCGCAAAATTTTGGCAGGAGAACCTTCAGCGGCTTTATTATGTAAACCTGGAGATATGATGGACCTTGCCCAAAATCTCAGCAATCTTCTTTCGAACCCAGACCTATTAAATCAGCTTAGCAAGCAGGGCGCGGAGAATAATAAAAAATATAATTGGGCTTCAATTAGTGAAACATTTATTCAGCAAATTAAGATTCTTTCTAAGGGTTAACGAGAATTGTTGATAGAGAAAAAAATAAGGCTATGAACTACACAGCAAAATGAAAAAAATGGACGAAACCGAATTTAAAAAAAACGAATCAACTCTGGTCTCGCTTTTTAAAAGTAACAAGAATTTCTTAAAGCAGCTTTTTAGTTTTGGCTTTTCAACGTCACTGTCACAATTGATTATGATGGTCATATCAATTCTCGTGGCCAGGCACTTAGGACCAGAAAGGTTTGGGGTTTTTTCTTCTCATTATGCCCTTGGATCACTGACCTCGATAATTTTTAACCTTGGCCTTGATATATGGATACTCCGAGAAGGAGCTTGTGTTTCAGATCTTCGAAGCAAACTGGGAAATGTGCTGAAAATCAAAATTATTGGGGGATTTGTTTGGAGCTTTTTTTTGATCTTAATGTCAACGGTTATTCGACCTGATTTGTATAGTACTAAATTTATTTTGATTGTGGCAATTGACCTTTGGGCAGATGCGGTATTTATGACTTGCCTGGTGTTTTTCAATTTGAACCGCAATATCAAAAAATATTCAACCTATCTCTTAGTGTCCCGATTTGCCAAACTGGCATTGGTTATTATCCTTGTTGTCTTGGGTGTCCATGATATAAACATATTTATGGCTTCAAGAGCCTTCGTTTCCATGGCTATGTTGATAACAATTCTATATGATGTTCGTCCGGAAATTAAACTGAAAGGCGAAGGAAAAACCATTTTATCTGAAGCCCGCCCGTACTCATTATCAGAATTATTGGCGATTGTTTATACTCAAGCAGATGTTACCTTATTA
>CAYVOY010000013.1:1700-13729 GCA_964453395.1 uncultured Anaerolineaceae bacterium | reverse complement strand
ATTCGCCTGCATTAAATTTGATAACAGCGTTATTTGTTATTCCGAATGCAATATTCACATTTACCATTCCAACCTTAACCGAATACTATAAACAAAAAAAAGCAGAATTTGTGAACACTAGTAAAAAATTGATTATATTTTTGTCATTAATAGGGGCGGTGTTAACAATCCTTGTTGCAATTGCAAGTCAATCACTATCCGTTTTTTTGCTTGGGGATAGTTATTTGCAGACTGGTGAATTGCTTTTACACTTATCTCCATTACTGCTAATAAAATCTATTGAGTTTGGCTTGGTTTTAGTGATTACGTCAACGGGAAACCAACAGAAAAGAATAATCCCGCAACTATGTGTTGCGATATTAAACATTGTGTTTAATGTATATTTTATTTCAAAGTTTGGCGCAGGTGGCGCAGCAACTTCGTTTATACTTTCAGAAACTGTGCTTTTGTTTTGTTATTGGTTTGTAGCTTCAAAAATACTTAGAACTTACAAAAACACGGAATCATAAGGATTTTTGTTGTTAGAATTAGATAATCCGAAAAAATATGAGTATAAAGGAGCAGCATGGAAGAAATAAGAAATGAACAAGAACCTCGACAATTTCGAGTCTTGATCACAAATTTTCATTCAACCAAGAATGCTGGAGACTTAGCTTTACTAATTGCTACTCGTGACTTGCTCAATGAGGTATTTCACAATCCTGCAATTACTGTTTCCGCAAACTGGCCTAATGAGTCTAATTACAAAAATTACGATTTCAGCGTGGCGCCTTCTTTACGTTCTATGATCCAAAGCGAAAGCTCTACTAAACCATCTCAACAAGCCTGGCGATTATTCCAATTGTTATTCTGGCTACATCCTCGGAATATAAATAAGAAGAGGTCCCCATCCTGGGTGAATAAAGAGGAATTCGATATCTTGAAGAAAGCTTATCTTGATGCCGATTTAGTTATAGCTGCTCCGGGCAATCAAATTTATTCGTCTGGTAAGATTGGATGGCCATATCCAGTGACTATTGCAGCAGCTCAATTAGCGAATTGGTATAAAAAGCCATTGCTGGTGTTACCACAATCTATAGGTCCATTGCGTCGATCATGGGAGAAGAAATTGCTTTTGAAAGCCTATTCTCCAGCAAAGTTGATATATTTACGTGATGCAGCTTCTCTCAAACTGGCAGAACAAATCAACCTGGGCCCTGAAAATGTATCCTTTTCTTGGGATCTAGCCTTTCGGTTCCAACCGACAGAGTCTGTTATTGCACAAAACATCCTGCAAGGGTTTGGTGTCAAGCAAGGAAAAAATAAAGTGGGTGTCACTTTGATACCAACAATGGGGAGAGCATTGGATCAGACAGCCTTGAGCAACTATTACAGTGTTATGAAAGAATCGCTGATTAAATTTTCAAAATCTTCGGATTCTCAAATAGTCTTATTTACTCAAGTTTGTGGACCTAGCTCAAGTGAGGATGACCGAATACCGACCAGACAACTTTTTCACGACCTTTTAAGTGAAGGCGTTGATGTGATTTTTGTTGATGAATGTTTCTCTCCAGATTTGTTAAAAGCCTGTTATGGGCAGATGGACATGTTTGTGGCATCTCGTCTCCATTCGGGGATTTTTGCCTTTGGTATGCAAGTCCCAACCTTATTTATTGGCTATCTTACAAAAACTATTGGAATGCTCGAATCTCTTGGAATGCCAGAAAATGGTATTGATATTGCTAGTCTCAATTCAGAAGAGTTGTTTTCGAAATTAATTTGGCTCTGGTCTGACAGAAACCGTCAGAAGGAAATGATTCGGACTAAACTCGTCGATATTGAACATGATATGCTTAAACAAACAAAACAGTTAAAAGCGTTGTTAGGTAACCAATGAAAATTTTGCAAATTGTAAAAGGTCTTGATATCGGGGGTCAGTTTGGCGGAGCAGAAAGATTCGGAGTTGAACTTGGACTCCAGCTCAAGAACATGGGACATGAAGTCGAAATCTGTGCTTTTTTCGAAACCGGGGGTCATCAAGAGGCTGAGTGGAAGAAGCGGATCGAGGATGCGGGTCTCGGATTAATAATTCTGCAACCTTGGCGCGGAGGTAACCAAATCGGCGATTTTATCCTGGGTATTCATAAGTTAAACAAAACTCTTCGAGCAAATCCACCCACTGTAGTACATAGTCATTTTCAACTTGGATCTTTCGCCGGCATATCATTAAAAAAACATTTAAATGTCCCTGTTTGCATTCGTACGGCACACTTGGCTTCTGAATGGGAGACGGGCATAATAGGCAGAATTAAATTTGCCTTGGCACGGCACTTTTATCCTCGATATCTTGACATTCAGACAGGGGTTTCGCAAGAAATAGTTGACAGGTTGTCCTCCGATTACAAATTTAGTAATCGAACGCTCCCACCACGGTTGATTTATAATGCTATCATCTTACGGAATGATGATTCTTCCCCCATTGAACCAAAGAATGAAAATAGTTTCTTTACGCTTGGTTCAGTTGGTAGATTAAGTGAACAAAAAGGTTATAGTGATTTGATTTCTGCTCTCGCTCTGGCTAGCGAAAGCATTCCTAATCTTCGGTTAATCTTGATTGGGGATGGCGAACTCAGAGAATCTTTAGAGTCTAAGGCAATGTCCTTAGGGATTGAAGATAAAGTATTCTTTGTCGGTAAGGTTAATAATGTAAGTGATTACCTAAGGCAAATGGATTTATTCATTTCCTCATCACTATGGGAAGGGCTCCCCACGGTGATTATGGAGGCGATGTTGGCGGGGGTTCCTGTTGTTGGCACTTCCATTCCTGGCACAACCGATTTGATTACTGCTGGTGTGAATGGCTGGCTCGCACCTTCAGGAAATCCAGAACTGCTCTCCCAAGAGATAGTTAAGGCGGTGCAGGATCCTGTCCAGCAGCAAAAATTCAAAGATGCCGCCAGGAAGTCGGTAGAGGAATTTTCTTTGGAAAGAATCGCAGAAAAATACGAGTTACTGTACAAGGAGATTTTGTCAACAAAACAACATTAAAGTGTATAAACCTCCATCAGGACTCAAGGAGTGATTGGTTTAATTTGTGAAAGCAAATCTTCTATTTCGCTTGCTAGTGGAATGTTAAAGGCGTTGAGAAATCCAAGGTTTAGGGAAAAATTAGTGCCCAGTTCTATATCTGGGCACATGAATTTACAATAGAAGGTGCAATAAAAGCTAAGGCCTTCCGAGGCTTTGTTTAAAGATCGAGAGTAGTGGTTATTTCACCCAGATCAAGAATTTGTCCAGCTGTTGTTGACCAAATTTGGGCTTTTTCATCTTCAGTCGGGTAGATTTCATAATCAGCGTCAGGGCTTCCAATCACTAAAACATAATCAGAAGCAGAAATTTCTGTCGTGCAAAAATAACCTTCTATGTCGGTCATAGCAGCGGGACTGGAAGCGGTGTTTAATACAAAGGCACCATCTTCGTTGGAATCGCCATAATAGACCTCCGCAAACATAACGGGGATATTTTCAGCAGGAGCACCATCGTTTGTAATAATCCGTCCGCAAATTTTAGCCATTTTTGAAGAAGGCGTGCTTAAAAGATCCGATTGGTCAGCGGTATCGGTTGGTAACTCGGTTGCTGAATTTGGTTGAACCTGGCATGCAGTGATAACAAGCAAAAAAGCCAAAATTACGAATAAAACGGGCGAATAATTCTTTTTCATTAGTGTAAATTGTCCATTTAACGGTGAAATTTGATTAAAAACCTTCTTTCAAGCAAATTCGTTAAGCAAAATAATCCTAATAGGTTATTGCAGAATATGCGGTAAAGTCTAAAATCATACCGTAAGCAAATTATATCTTAATAGGAGAAATTTCATGAAGAATAAAGTAGCTAGTATCGTTTTAGTCCTTGCCATGCTTTTAGCTGGCTTCACCTCCAGCGTCGAAGCTGGTGCGTACACCACCCAATTCACCACCTCCGTCACTTATCAAAATGTCGGCGATGGTCCCGCTACCATTCAATTGGTTTTCTTTAATGAAGGAAATGCCAATGGTATCCCCGTAACCCTTCCTGAACTGGCACCTCTTGCTGGTACTTCAATTTATGTTGGTGGTGTTAGTGATATCGCCAATGGTTTCAAGGGTTCTGCTGTAATGTCCTCTGACCAGCCTTTGGTTTCTACACTGGTTCAGGTTCCAAAAGCCGATTCTGGTGTTGCTGTTCGCCCAATGTCAAATGGTTTCACAAGTGGATCTGATTATGCTTTAGTCCCGACCGTTTTGAAGAATGTCTACGATTATACATCTATCGTTTCCGTTCAGAATGTTAGCTTTGATGCTGCTGATTACGAACTGGTTTTTGTCCCCGTTACCGGTGCAAACATTGTCGTCGAGAAAAAAGCTGTTCCACCTCATGCCACACTGTACTTTGACCTTGGCACAATGAGTCAAATTCCTGCTGGTTTCAATGGATCCCTCCAGGTCTTCTCTACCCAAGAAGTTGTTGCTTCCGCAATGGAACTCGGTATCAATGGTGTTGGTGCTTATGCTTTTGAAGGCGCATCAGAATTTGCTGATGTCATCTACATGCCCTCCGCTCTGTGTAAATACCAAGGCGTCAATACTTCTTCTTACGCCGTCCAAAACACTACAGACGATGAAATCGAAGTTGTTGTAAAATATTCCGGTGGCAAAGAAACTGATCCCGTAACCCTCGCTGCTGGCGCTAAAGCATCCTTCATTGCTTGTGATGTGAATGACGATGGTTATATTGGCTCAGCTATTATCGAAGCAACCGGCGAAGTTGTCGCCATGGGCAAAGTTTATGGTGGTGGCTTATCCACTGCTTTCCTCGGCTTCAACGATGGCGCTGAAAAAGTTGCTTTACCATATGTCCGCTGGACCAATTCCGGTTGGGAAAATGGTTCTCGCCAACGTGCTTACATTGCTATCCAAAATGTTGGTGCTGACTTAGCTGCCGGTGATGTTGTTGTCAAATACTACGACAAAGACGGTGTCTTGGTCGGCAGCCACGAATTAGGCGCAATGGTTAATGGCGCAAAAGCTAATTCCAATGCTGGCGAAATCGGTGCAGCTGGCGCAGAATTTGGTTACTACGCCGGTGGTTTATACGGTGGCTCAGCTGTTGTCGAAGGTCCTGCTGGTTCAAAATTAGCTGTTATCGTTCGTATCCAATCCCGTGTTGGTGCAAACTCTGTTGCTGAAGACTACAACGGTATCGCTATTCAGTAATCGAAGAACCAACTAATCTGGATGTAAACTTATTCCAGATTGAAAAGTAAACTAAAAGAGGTCCGTCTAAAGCGGGCCTCTTTTTTGTGATATTTAAATATTGGATTATTTTTTTATAATATGTAGTCTGGAAAGATGTTTAAATATGTATTGATCTTTTTTATCTTCAAAATACTCATCGACTGCTTTTTTACACCCCGACCAATCTTCATAGTCGTCTATGACTAAAATCCCGCCCCGAACTAAATTTGGCTCAATTTCTTTGAGACAGGTCATAACAGACTCATACCAATCACAATCCAGATGTGCCATAGCAACTGGTTTATTAATTGCCATTGTGTCTTCAAATAAGCCTTTGATTAATTTGATATTGTTATCCTGAACTGGGAAACCATATTTGTTGAAGTTGTCTTCAACTTTTTCTTTTAGATTGTCCAGATATCCGTAATAGGTATCACCAAAAAGTCCTTTGGAATTTCCGGATGAGATCTCCTCCCATCGATTTTGACTATCTTCACCATCATCTGTAGAAGGGGGAGGAATCATCTCAAAGGTGTCATAAATTAAGAATTCTTGTTCTCTATTTTTTCCACTGGCAATGACCAATGCTGAACCGCCCAAAGCGCAACCGGCTTCAATAATTATTCCCTCTTGATTATTCGCACTAGTTTCTTGCGTGGCTAATAATAAGTCTGTTAAGGCCGATTCGTTCAGGTATGTCAATTTATTCTGTTTTACCTTCTTGATAACTTCAAACCCTCGAGGATTTGAAGTTTTTATCTTACGAAGCCGCATTGGTGTCTTTATCTTATTTTCTATCAAGCTCGTAAATTTTTTTAGAAATTTCATAGTCTTAACCTCTTTGCTAAATTCTTTCATCAGCAGGCGTTTACATATTTTGCTGGAACTTATCTATACATTACTCAAATAGAATAAAAAAGCTAATTGATTACATTTGGAATAGAAATTGTGTATAGCAGACGATATTTTGAGGAGTAATCTGAAAGATTTCCATCTTGATCAATGCCGCCAAAAATGTAAAGAAAACCATCGTTGCTTGTCAAGCTGCGAGTTTGATCTGGAATCGATTGATTTTCTGCCATTTTTATCTCTGTCCACTGATTGGTAGCATTTGAAAATTGCCAGACGCTATTACCAACAACAACAAACAATTGATCGGAAAGGATATTGCTATTGCAATGATTACATGAAAAAGGAAGGTCGTCGTTAACTTCCCACTTTCCCTTATCCTTGACTCCGTAGCCTGGTGAGAATGATTCGCTGGTGGACAAGGATATTTCATTATCAGTTCCACCAACTACGAGGATTTGCCCGTTCAGGACTGATGCGCTTGCATTCATCCTTGCTGTAGGCATGCTCTCGCCTTCGAACCATTTATCTAACGAAGGATCATATCGATAGACTGAGTCCAGAACTTTTTCCCCGTCCCAACCGCCAAACAAGAAAATTTGTCCTTCATAGCTTGCCAGGGCATAATTGCTTAGCTTCTTGGGTAATGGTGCTTTTGTTCCCCAGCTATTTTCAGCAATGTTATAGGTTTCTAAAACATTGCTAAAGGTTCCGTCTTGCTTTTCTCCGGCAGGGACATAAATAGAACCGCGGACGAGAACTGATTCTATGCCACTTACAGGAGTAGGTTTTTCTGCTAAGCTTTGCCATTCATCAGAATTGATGTCATATTGCTCGACTGTACCGATGATGCCTTCTTCACATTTTCCGCCTATGAGATAGATGAAATGGTCATTGATAACGGTAGCAAAATCAACTCTGGGAAGGGGCATAGATTTTAAGGTTTCCATTCGATTTTGCTTCATGACTTCAAAAAGAGGATCAGGTGTCGGATTGGCTCTAAAAAACGAAAGGGAAGGAATGGCAACTTGGATGAAAACAAAGACAGCAATAAATAAGACAAGCAGTAGCTTCCAGCTTTTTTTGATCCAATTTGGTTGATCCACAGGCTGGTCTGCTTTTTCTTCATTTTCATTTAAAGTCGAGCTGTTCTCCTCAGGAATATTTCCCGGAACGAGGCTTTGACCCGGAGCACTGACAATGCCGTTTTCAATCGCATAGAGCGTCGCTTCGGTTCGAGAGGAGACTTCAATCTTTTGGAAAATATTCGATACGTGAACTTTGACGGTGTTGACGCTGATAATCAGATCAGCGGCAATTTCTTTATTGCTCTTGCCCTCTGCTATCAGGGCGAGGATTTCGGTTTCACGTGCGGTTAGTTCTGTGTTATCTGCCATAAAAATTCCTGCCCTTATTATAAAGGCTTTAGTGAGGCTGTGCTGAAAATGCTTTTTCTTGTTTTATCTCGAATTATTAAAAATTGGGAAGAGATAAAACTTGTATTGCGATTCAGCCGGAGGCTCAGCAGTTGGGGTTGGCAAGGGAATGGCGGTTGGTGGGAGAGTGGGTGCCGGAAGACTCGCACCTGCAAGCGCATTGCTGCTGGTATATTCCCGTTGGCCCTGACCGCCATACCAACGTGCCTCAGAGTCCAAACGTGGTCGTCCACCCTGGGTCTTCGGGTCAAAGTTAATTTTCACGTCAGTGAAGGTAACATCAACCGCTTTCCCAAAACAATAAAAACTGCATTTGTCCAAGGTGCTTTGTTCGACAACCATAAAATGGAGGTGGTGTCCGGTTGAGACGCCGGTATCATCAGCCTTGCCGATGAATTGCCCTTGCTGGACGTAAACGCCTTCTTGTTTCAACCCTGCAGGAATACTGTTTTGGGCCAAATGAAGGTAAATTTGATAAGTCCAGGGTGTGGTCGTTCTATCTTCAAGGGTGAAACTGTTGGTGCATTTTGAATTTCCGTTCGCGCAAGTGTCTTTCCAATGATAAACAAAACCACCTTTGGCGGCTACCACGTCAAACATTGTGCCGTCGGCGAAGTCGTAGGCATAGGTGCAATAAGATTGCGGTGTGCAAGAAGAATGGGCAACGCTCCAGGTGATTCGTTTGGTCTGACCGGCACGCCAAGGCAATTTATAGCCGCCATAAGTTGGGCCCGAAGGACCGGCTTTTGGATCCGCATCGGGGAAGAGGCGCTGTGAAAATTCACTGTCCTTAAAATCGGAAGCCAAGAAAATTTGGGCAAAATCTTCGTCGCTTGGTTGATGAAGTTGCCAGCTTTGGCTTTCGGCGTTCCAAAGGGCAAGAACAATATCGGGTTCACGGGCGACAACTTCGTCATCCTCTAAATCACTTTCAGCCATCCACAGCAATGCCTGGGTATTATCAGCGTTGAATTCAAGCTCATCGAGAACCCAGTCGCTATGGCCGGCTGAGGTGACCAGCTCGGGAAGTTGAGTATAGAGCAAAGCTTCCAAAGGGTTGAGGCTTTTGGCAATTGGAGTCGGAATCTGCGGCTCTTTTTGGCTTATGCTATGGTTATCCCAAAAGATGAGAAAAAGTGCCAGAAGGAGGAGTCCCAGGGTTGGAATCCAAATCTTAAAAGCCCGATGCTTATGTTTGGGCGGTGTTGGAGTTGAGGTTTCGTTTAGGTTTTTCATAATATTTAATCAATGATGCCATTGCTTTCAGTCGTTAAGGTGCAAGCTTGGTGCCAGGGGTCAGATGGCTCTTATCTCCGCAGATTTCTCCAGTCTGGCGGATTTTCAATGCAAACGATTGCAGCCCTCCCTTACAATAATTTTGAAACGAAGGGACTGCTTGTTATCATTAAGCTATAAATATTCAACGAAAAAGGAGTTGACATGGCAGACAGAAAAGCAACTGCAGTTTGGCAAGGAGATTTAAAAAGTGGCAAAGGTGAAATGCACTTTGCTGATTACACAGGACAATTTAGTTTTAGTTCGCGTTTTGAAGAAGGAACGGGCACTAACCCGGAAGAGCTTTTGGGTGCAGCCCATGCCGGATGCTTCTCTATGGCTTTTAGCAACGCCTTGAGCAAGGCCGGTTTTGTTCCGGATAAAGTTGAGACCACTGCAAAGATCGCTTTGCGAAATGTGGACGGCGGGATGAAAATCGTCAGCAGTCATCTGGTGTGCAAAGCTCAGGTGCCCGGCATTTCCAATGAGGAATTTCAGGAAATCGCAGCTGGTGCTAAAAGCGGCTGTCCCGTTTCAGTCGCTATGGCAGGGCTTGAAATTAGCCTCGACGCAGAATTGATTTAGTTATTTCAGTGGGACAGGGAACAGGAGTTTGCATGGTCTACCTGTTTTCTGTCCCTTTACAAACCCTTCTCAATTTCTCAAAAACGAATATAATCAGTCCTTATTGAAAAACTTTATCAATAAGGACAGAAAATGCACTGGAAAGATATCCTTTCACAAAATGGTTACCGACTCTCTGAGCCGCGCAAGCGAATTATGGAGTTGCTGGAATCGAGCGAGCTTGCCTTAAGCCCGCAGCAAATTCACCAACAGCTTCTCGATAAAAATTGCGACCTTGGCTTAGTCAGCGTTTATCGCACCCTCGATTTGCTTAGTGAACTAAATCTCGTCACGGTTGTTTATGACCCCGAGCGAAACCCAGGTTATGTTTTGGTTTCGGGCGGTCATCATCACCATATTGTTTGCCAGGATTGCCATCGCGCCCTCGAATTCTCCGGCTCACACGATATCGACGACCTTATCCATCGTGTCGAAGCGGAAACTTCTTTCATCGTAGGCAACCATCTCCTTCAGCTCTTTGGGATTTGCCCTCAGTGCCAGGCAAAAAACCACAGTTAATTTTTGAGGAATTATGAAAAAACTTTTACCACTCCTTCTGGTATTGACGCTTGTGCTGGCTGGTTGCAGTTCCGCTCCGACCGTCAGCCCATCTCAAGCAGAAGAAAAAAATCAACTATCCATTTCGGTCAGCATTGCCTCGGTTCAATGGCTGGTTGATAAAATAGGGGGCGATTTGGTCAAAACGCAATCCCTGACAAGCAGTGGCGACGACCCCCACACCTATGAACCGACCCCCAATCAGATGACCGCCATCGCGGAATCTGACCTCTATTTAACCGTTGGCGTTGAGTTTGAAGAAGTTTGGATTCCCAAATTTCTTGCTGCCAGTCAGAATTTAACTGTCGTTGATATCAGCGAAGGCGTCGAACGCATGCTACTGGACGATCACGAGCATGGAGCCCACCCTGAAGACGGCCACAATTCAGAAGACCACCATCACGAGGGTTACGACCCCCATATTTGGCTTTCACCTGAGCGAATGATACAAATTGCAGACAATGTCACGGCGACTCTTATTCAATATGACCCCGTAAACACCTCGGTTTATCAAGCGAATTTGCAAAATGTTTTGCTTCTTATCCATGATGTTGAAGCGAAACTGGATGAGCTGCTGGCTAATCCAATTCGAAAAGAGTTTTTGATAGTTCACCCTTCTTTGGGTTATCTGGCAGATAGCTATGGATTGGAGATGCTTTCTGTCGAGATTGACGGGCAAGAACCCAGCCCGGCACAATTAGCTGAAATTCTGCATCTGAGTAAGGAATATGGCATTCATACGCTCTTCAATCAGCTCGGGACCAGCCCGGTTAATGCCCAAACGCTCGCTAATCAGGCTGGGATAAGCCAGATTTTTGAGATTGACCCAATGCAATACGATTGGCAAGCCAACATGCTGCAAATCGGCGAGTATCTACAAATCGCCCTAAACTAAGGAGATTATGAAAGAACAAGCGATTATCTCGATTAAAAATATGTGGGCTGGCTAT
The DNA here is from genome assembly GCA_964453395.1 of uncultured Anaerolineaceae bacterium. Lineage (GTDB taxonomy): Bacteria > Chloroflexota > Anaerolineae > Anaerolineales > Anaerolineaceae > Mesolinea. Next base: position 2,785 of record CAYVOY010000013.1, on the reverse strand, counting down.
GAAAGCGATATGGTTTTGGAAGATGTTTCATTCGAAATGTTCCCGAGAGATTATGTCGGTTTAATCGGCCCAAACGGCGGTGGAAAGACCACGCTGATTCGCGTTATCCTCGGCTTGCTAAAACCGGACCGCGGCAGCATCAGCGTTATGGGCGAAGACCCGAAGAAAGGCCGCAGTCAGATTGGATATGTTTCCCAGTTTCAGGTAGAAGACAAGCATTTCCCCGTCAATGTTTGGGATGTGGTTTCTATGGGACGCCTACAAAGCAATCTCTTCAAAAATCTGCGCTTAACCACGGAAGATAAGGAAGCAATTGAGCAAGCACTGCATGAAACCGGCATGATTGACTTTCGCAAACAGAACATGAACGAGCTTTCAGGCGGGCAACGGCAACGCGTATTCATTTCGCGTGCTTTGGTAACCCAGCCCAAACTTTTATTACTGGACGAGCCGACCTCCAGCGTGGACAGTCGTTCAAGCAATCAGCTATATGATTTATTAGCAGAGCTGAACGATCACTTGGCGATTTTGCTCATTTCACATGACCTGACCGCTATTTCGACTTATGTAAAAACCGTTGGCTGCGTCAACCGTCGCCTTGTCTATCATGGCACAAAAGAAATTACAGCCGAGATGATGGAAACAGCTTATGAATGTCCGGTCGATTTGATCGCCCATGGTCACCCCCACCGAGTTTTGTCCAGCCATATGCACGAGGATTAGCATGATTGAACAACTAAGCACCATTTTTTCTTACGAATTTATGCGCAATGCGCTGATTGCCAGCTTTTGGATTAGCCTGGCAACCGGCATTATCGGCACTTTGGTCGTTTTGAACCGAATCGTTTCGCTTAGCGGTGGGATTGCCCATGCCGCTTATGGCGGGGTTGGCATTTCATACTTCCTTGGGCAGGATCCAATGATTGGAGCTTTGGCTTTTAGCACCATTTCGGCAATTGTGATGGGAATCGCCCATCGTAAATCCAAATCCGGAGCAGACACACTGATCAGTGTCATGTGGTCAATTGGCATGGCGATCGGAATCATCTTCATTTCCCTGACGCCTGGCTATAAGGCGAATTTGA
>CAYVOY010000013.1:0-1600 GCA_964453395.1 uncultured Anaerolineaceae bacterium | reverse complement strand
ATGGCGATCGGAATCATCTTCATTTCCCTGACGCCTGGCTATAAGGCGAATTTGATGAGCTACCTTTTCGGCAGTATTCTTGCCGTTTCAAGCAGTGATTTAATCCTGATGGCTATTATTGCAGTTCTGATTTTGGCCTTCGTATTTTTCAATTACCGCAGTTTACTGGCAATTTCTTACGACGAAACCTTTAGCACGGTCCGCAATTTACCGGTTACTGCCCTCTACCTGACGATGTTGGTTTTGGTGGGTTTGACGGTTGTCGTAGCGATGCGCATGGTTGGTTTGATTTTGGTGATTGCCCTAATCTCCATTCCACCGGCAATTTCGCTCAATTTATTCAAGGATGTCCGCCTGATTATGCTCTCATCCTTCCTTTTTAGCGTCCTCTTTTGTTTTTTAGGCTTGGTGATTTCATTCCAAACGAACATCCAGGCTGGTCCGGTGATCATTTTGCTGGCGGCTTTTGCCTATTTAATTTCAAGTTTAGTGAAGCACTTCCGACACCCTAAGGCCATATGACAAATGTCATATGGCTCTTTTTTAGGTACAACTAAGTAAATACGGAAGTGTTATTATTCATCTAAGGTACAATCTTAATATATGAGCTTAAAGAGTTTTTTTCAAGATTCAGTAGCAATACAGCTTGGCTTATGGGCTGGGAAGACCTTTTCACTTTCCACCTTACGAAAGCTGGCAAAACTTGGCGGCAAACTGCTTTCTTTAAGGCAAAAGAGCGATCTTATTCGTGCCATAAAAGCGAACCAATGGGTTGTCAGTGGCGAAACTATGAATAAAGAAGATCTAAAGGAGCAAGCTCTCCGGGTAACCACTTCCCAGGTAACCTCGCTTTTTGAGTATTTTTATTATTATCAACACCCCGAAGAGGGGAAGTCAAAAGTTCGTTTTACGCCTGAAGCCGAGAAAGCCATTATTGATATACGCGATAAAAAAGTGCCTACCTTTATTTTAGGACCTCACATTGGTAATTTTGATTTCTTTATGATGGCACTTCGTTGGTTTGAAGTGCCGCTTTACGTCCTGACCTATCCGAACCCAACCGCTGGTTACGAGTCGCAAAATGAATTGCGTGCTTCTCTTGGTGCGGAAGTTCACCCGCTGTCTTTCTCTTCTTTTCGCGGTGCCAAACAGGCTCTAAAAAACGGCATCGCTCCGGTTACCGGCTTAGACCGTCCTTTGGATGACCAGGAAGACACCAAGTATGCGGTCGATTTCTTTGGGCGCCAAGCCCTTTTGCCAACATTTTATTCGAGGCTTTGTCTGGAAAACAATGCGATTGTCCGGGTTCTGGTTGGCTCCAGACAAGAAGATGGCAGTTTTGAAATTGACACTTCCGAAGCCATCGCAATGGAATCTTACCCGGATTCAATCGAAGAAGTCGTCCAAAACGTCGAAAAGGTTTTAAAGCCGGCGGAAGATTTTATTAGAAAGTACGCATCAGACTGGTCAATGTTTTATCCGGTTTGGCGCGATGTTTTCCCAATAATCGAAGATTTACTATGAGTTTGATAAAGAGGAACAATGGAAAATAAACACAGTACAGAAACTGACAAGCGCACGAATGATATTTTGCTTGGCC
>CAYVOY010000012.1:0-16191 GCA_964453395.1 uncultured Anaerolineaceae bacterium | reverse complement strand
ATCCTTCACTGACCAAAACCCATCCCCAGGTCGGAGCGAGGATAAGCGCAATGTGTGAAACTACGCCTGCCACACTACCCAGAGCGATGCTTTTCAAACGGCCAATGCTATCCGAAATCCAGCCGCCAAGAATCTGAAGCACGAGCGGGATTATTTGGGAGATGGTAAAAAACAGCCCAATTTGAGCGACATCTGCGCCAAGTTCCTTGAGGTAGAGCGGAAGAAAGCTGCTATACATCGCCCCGGCAATATTGGCAAGAATCATAGTAAAAAGAAAAACTTTTAATGTCGTTGAAAGCAGAGGCTTTCGGGTTTCATTTTCTGAGCTTGTAGTCATAGACCCTATTTTACAATCTCAAGCCTGTTTTGAGTAATTAAATGACAAGATTGGAAGGTTAATGTTGAATGGCTGAGGCTTTATCGGGTAAAGAGTTATTCTCAAACCAATTTCAAGATAGCCTTGCAAACATATTGCACTTGCTCATCGGTCAATTGCGGATACATTGGCAGGCTAAGAATTTTTGGCACCAGGTTTTCGGTAACCGGCAACTCGTTAAAACCGGACAGACGCTTGCAATATGCCGCTTGCTGGTGGACGGCTAAGGGATAATGAATTCCGCTGCCGATCCCTTCTCTTTTCAAATCTTCCCGTAATTTATCACGATTCGAACTTTGAACAACGTACAAATGGTAAACATGTTCAATCTCAGGTTTGGCAAGTGGCAAAATCAAGCCTGAATTAGCGAGATTTTCTTGATAAATCGCAGCAATTTCTCTTCGCCGTTGGTTTTTTGCCGCCAAATCCGCTAATTTGACGTTCAAAATGGCTGCCTGGACTTCGTCCAGCCTGCTGTTCATCCCGGCAATTTTGCTGACATAGCGCTCTTCCCAGCCATATTCGCGCAAAATGCGCAATTTGTGCGCAAGCTCGGAATTGTTTGTCAGAACGGCACCGCCATCGCCAATAGCGCCAAGGTTTTTAGTCGGATAAAAACTAAAACAAGCCATATCGCCAAAGCTTCCAACCATCCGCCCATTGATTTTTGCGCCATGTGCCTGGGCGCAATCTTCTACCACCGCAATTTGATGCTGGCGGGCAATTGCCATGATGGCGGGCATGTCTGCCGGATGTCCATAGAGATGAACCGGAATGATCGCCTTGGTTTTCTCGTTGATCAAGCCCGGTAAAAGCGCAGGATTCAGGGTGTAAGATTGAGGGTCAACATCTGCCAAAACCGGAGTTGCTCCGGCAAGCTCTATCGCCGCAACGGTTGCAACCGCTGTTTGGGAGACAGTAATCACCTCATCACCTGGCATTACTCCCAAAGCTTTCAATGCCAAAATCAATGCGTCGGTACCGCTATTGACCGAAATACAATCTGACAAGCCAACAAATTTTGCAAAATTTTCTTCAAACGTCTTCACTTCGGGCCCTAAAATGTAAAAGCCGTTAGATAGTGCCGCTTGAATTGCAGCATCAATCTCAACTTTTTGGGCCAGGTAATCAGCCTTGGGGTCAGCAAAAGGGATTTTTATCTCGTTCATCGCTTTACCAATACTTCTCGGAAAACTGCTTGTAATAGTCGATTGTTTTCCGCATTCCTTCTTCAAAATTGGTCTTCGGCATCCAGCCAAGCTTTTCTTTAATGCGGCTGAAATCTCCCTGATAATCGCCAATGTCGATTGCTTTTCGGTCTGATGGGAAGGGGATATTTTGTGCTGAACCATCCGGTTCTAATTTCAGGAAAATCTCCGCGGTTTGATTAAGCGAAAAACATTCCTCAGAGCCCAGATTCAAAACCTCTCCACAGCAATTTTCGCTTAGCGCAGCAAGCAGAAGTGCGTCAACCACATCATCGACATAGTTGTAATCGCGCTTTTGCTCCCCGTCACCGTAAATTAAAATCGGTTCTTTTTCGAGGAGGCGCCGAATCCAGATTCCCAAAAATGTCTGGCGCGCATCAACCACGCGCATGCGCGGACCATAGCTATTAGTCAAACGCAGAATAACAGAACGGACGCCATAAATTTGATTGTAAAGCTGATGATATTGTTCGGCGGCAAGTTTATGCACCCCGTTGATATCAACCGGTGCCAGTGGATGACTTTCATTGACCGGAATTGACAGAGGGCGACCATAAACTTGACGAGTGCTGGCAAAAACAACTCTGATATCCGGGTTGTTATGACGGCAGGCTTCCAAAATTTGCAATTGTGCCTGGACGTTAATGGCAAGATCGGTTTCGGGGTTTTGGATTGAGTCCATATGGCTGGTTTGGCCGGCGAGGTTGAAGAGATAATCTTGCCCGGCAATCAGATATTTCATAGCATAAGGATCGCGCACATCCGAAATATTGATGCGCACCCGATCTTTGATTGGCTCAACGTTCCAAAGATTACCACCATAGGTAGGAATAAGGCTGTCGACCAAAGTAACCTCAGCCCCTGATTCAACCAAACGGATAGCGAGGTTGGAGCCAATGAAGCCTAAGCCACCGGTTATGAGAATTTTCTTATTTTCAAAGCGCCTGTTTTCTACCACTGTCGTCCTCAATTTTTGATTCTTTATGTTCTTTTTTTATCACGAGTTTCCACCAAAGTTGGGCAAGGTGTTTGAAAGTTGTCCAGAGATGTTTGGGTCTGAAAAATTGTGATTTACCATAAGAACGATAATAATGATTAACCGGAACCTCAGCGAACTTGTAACCGGCATCCTGAAACTTCTTGACCATTTCGAGGCAGATTGTCCCAGTTTCACTTTCAAGGCTAATTTTGTCAAATATTTCCCGACGAATCAGGCGAAAGTCGCAATCAACATCCTTTAGCTTAAAGCCAAAGGCGATTTTAACAATGTGGTGATAAATCCTGCCAATAACCACCCGAATAAAAGGGTCATGCCGGGATATTTTGTAGCCATTAACGACATCAACACCATCCTTCAAACCCTCAACAAGTCTGACTAGTTCCATCGGGTCATATTGTCCATCGCCATCGGTATAAAAAACCCAATCTTTGCTTGCGTGAGAAAATCCGGTCCGCAAAGCGCAGCCATAACCCTGGTTTTTAGGATGATGAATGACTTTCAACTCAGGATATCGTGAAGCTAATTCATCCAAGACAAGGGCTGTATGATCACGGCTGCCATCATTGGTAACGATAACTTCAAAATCATCCGTAACCTGTCGCAGAGCAAGCAGGGCGGTTAGCACCATGCTGGGAATTGTTCCGGCATCGTTATAGGCTGGGAAGACGGCGCTTATACTGCTGATTCTGGGTTTGGTTTCAGTAGAGGTCATGGATATCCTTTAAGTCAGGAAGTTTTGATGAAATTGTACTTTAATAAAGCTTGATTTAGGATTAAGAAAATAAGAAAGCAGAGCCTTAGGCAGAATCGGGCATAATTTTTGACCAACTTGCCCGACTTTAAATTTTGAAAAAATTTTTTGAACCATCAAAATTATTTACACCGATCTTCTTCGTAATATTTTTCGCATAAATCCTGCCGAATGAAGAGCAAAGCAGTCCCGTCTCTTTTTAAAAGCACATAGTTTTCTAAGCTCCCATTATCGGCATCGCGGTAGAATTCCTGTGCTGCTTCAAACTCATCGGGGTCAATCCCGGTAACAGAAGGCTGCAGGTAATCCCAAATACGTTGTTGTGCAAGGTATAGCAAGTCAAAGTTTCGGGAGTTAATGAAATCATAAGTCAACAAATCAAAAGAGTTTTCAATATGCCAACCGGGTTCACCCGGCATGTAAAGGCGATAATCAAAGTAGACTTGCATTTCCTGGTCAATCGGGGCTAATTCTTCGACGGCTTCATGATAAAAACTAATTGACGGGTTGTTTTCAACTCTCTGATTGCGATCGCTGAATAATTGAACGTCTCGAGCAATAAAAAGTCCAAATTGAATTAAAACGACGAGCAATAGCAAGAGCCTGACTATCGATTTGGGGTCCTTGCTTTTCCATTCAGCTTTATCGGAAGGCAATAACAAAATCAGGTTAGAGAAAACAGGCAAGACCGCAGGCATCCAATATTGATACTTAAAATGTGAGAAAAATAATATATGGATTGACAATGGTATAAACCAGGTGAAAATCAAGACCCGCAGATAAGATTGTTTCTTGTCCCATAGGCTGTAAATGCTTACCCCTAATGTGATTAGCAAGAACCAAACTTCGCCAAAAAAGGCACGTATGGTTGGCCATCCAGACAAAAGCCCTTTTTCGTAGAGAACGCCATAGCCTTTAGAAGTTTCATTTACTTCTCGCAAAAAGCGTTTGATAGCGATATCTCGGTGAGAGGGAACCAAAAGGTGGGGGCTGCTCAGAAGAACGAATAAAGCCATCACGAGAATAAACTTCAAGCCATAGCCAAAAGCTTGTTTCCAACTTATTTGCTTCTCAACCAAAGCCCATATCAGAATTGTTCCGATAGTTAAGAAGAAAAATAGTCCAATCACTTTCAGGGAAATCAAAACTCCGGTCAGGGCAGCTGCGATATAAAAATACTTTCCAAATTGACGCTTATCTTTCCATAGGAAGAATAAAATTAAGCTCGAAAAAAGGATAGCCAAACCGTCAGGATGCCACCAGTAACCATTTTGAACAACTGCCGGAATGCTTAATAAGAAGACAAAAAGGGCAATTGAGCGCCAGCTTTTGAATTGGTCTTGCATATAAACCAATATCCATAAACCGGCAATCATCGGTAAAACGCTGACAATTTGACGCAAGGCAAGCATCACCAAGGACATGTTATCTGCTTGACCAAACCAACTTAAGACTTTTACGACCACAGCCGAAAGTGCAAAATGAGGCAATCCATAAGAATAGAAGCCAGGCAGAAGGAATCTGCCTATCGTGTGAAGTAAATCAGGCTGAGGGCTGATCATTTTATAAACGTATGGGAGCATTGTTGCTTCGTCCGGCTCGAACATCGTAATCATGCCCATATCTTCAGAGCCTTTAGAATTTGGAATTGCGTAAATTACAAAAGCCAAGGTTGAGACTATGACCAAGCTAATTACGACATAGCGATTTCTTTTCTCCACAGAAAAAATTATATCAGTATTTTAGAATGAACAGGCGGCAGGTAGGTGAGTGGTCTCATTGGCAAATGATTACTGCATTACCAAAAAATCCCCCGATGGTTTAAAAAAGCTATTTAAAAAAAGAGACCCCTAAGCACAATAAAAGGGGCTCTTCATCAAATTAATTTAACTGAAAACTAATCAGAAATTAGCCCCATTTCTTTCAAACTCGGCAATGCCAGCATAAAGGCTGAGAGTGTCTTCCCGTCTATTATTTCTCCGGATTTAATCATCTCAAAGGCTTGTCGCAATTCAACTTTGACGACGCTCAGAAATTCGTCTTCGTCTTCCGGTAATTTATGTTCAATCAAGTCGCTTGCCAAAAAGACGTGCATAAATTCCGTTGTGTAGCCGGGGGCCATCCAAAAGCTGCCGATTTTTTCCATTCTTCCGGCATCATGCCCGATTTCTTCTTGCAATTCGCGATGGGCGCTGGTCAGAGGCTCTTCGCCGGGATCCATCACACCGGCCGGCAATTCCAATACGCTTTTTTCGGCACCAACCCGAAATTGGCTGACGAAATAAACCATACCTTCCCGATCAATCGGCAAAATCGTAACAGCATCCAAATGATCTACCAAGTAATAAACCTGTTCCCTGCCATCCGGCAAAGATAGCTGCAATTCCTCAACGTTAAATGCCCGACCTTTGAAAACTTCTTTTCTGTTGACGATTTTTGATTCTGTCATAATGCTTTCCTTATCCTAAGCCGAATAAATTCTACAAAAAAAGAGGCACGAAGCCTCTTTTATTCTAATCCAATTTTGTTAGGGGATAACCAGGCTTGAAATTCCGCTCAGGTCATAGGGCTCGCTTAATCCATTTGCCTGGATAATATGCTCGGGCCAAACATCGCCATAAGCACAGGCGATTCCATAAACGGTTTCACCGGGAGTGACATCCCAAGTGTCGGGATGATCCAAAATCTTGCGATCTCCACTGGTCCATGAACCACTTTGCGGCAATTGCAAAACATCGCCAATGTGCAGCATGCTGTAGGCGTTTAAGCCGTTCATCGAGAGAATTTCATCCGGGTCAAGGTCAAAACGACGAGCGATGCAAAAGACTGTTTCGCCGCCGTGAATTGTCCAGGAAGTCGGGCGGGTAAGCGGCAAAAGCGTTGGCGTCGGCAAATTGGTGGGCGTAGCGCTGGGGATTGGCGTTGGCGGAACGGCGGTAATTGCAACTTGCGTGCCCTGGGCGTTGGGGACCAACTGGGTGGGCATATTAAAATCTTGGCGAATCGCGTCTGCGGTAGCAGTCGCGGCTAAAATTTGGTCGTCAACCGAGAGCGTCGAAACGCTTTGGTTGCTCGAACCAGGGGTAATATCAGGCGCTTTGGATGCCGACCGTTGACAACCGGCAAGCACCAAACTAAGCGCTATAAGGCTAAAAATGATTAATCTAAACTTCTTCATAGTATGCTCCTTGCATGAACTTCCTGCACTAATAGTTGCAAGAGCAATGCCAGGGAAGAAGGGCCAGCTGACAATTAGCAGCCTGGAGTTGGCTGACCTCATCAAAAATTACAGATTAGAATCCCCCCCCCATGCTCCCCGGTTCCCGTCATCTGCCGTTATAATTAACTCCGGAAGGAAAATGGCATGCTGAAGAACTACTTCAAATTAATGATTGTTTTGGCTTTTATGCTCTTGTCTGTCGCTTGTGGACGAACAACAGAGGCGATCCCAACGCCGGCTGAGCAATTTGAGTTCAATCAAACATCTTCCGCCGCCACAATCGAGGCAATGACGACCTCAATTGTAGCGACCGACCTGCTAAATCAACAATTAACCTCCGAAGCACTTGCCTTGGCAACCCCAACCCCATCTCCCATCCCGAGCCGAACGCCAATCTTGCCGACCCCGACCGAAACCGCGCTTCCACCGGTTCAGACCATGCCGCCAAGCCCGACGCTTTTACCGGTTCAGGATTCCAATTGTAATTTGGCGAGTTTTATTGAAGAATCCATTCCTGACGGAAGCCAATTTTTCCCCGGGACAGCTTTTACCAAAACATGGACCCTTAAAAACATTGGCAGCTGTAGCTGGACAGAGGATTACAGCTTGGTCTTCGTTTCCGGCAGCCAGCTCACAACCACCACAAGCATCCCAATCAGCAGCTCTACGGTTGCACCCGGGCAAAACGTTACCATCACGCTGCCTCTGAATGCCCCTCTGAGTGCCGGAACTTACCGTTCTGATTTCAAACTTCGCAGTGCCGAAGGTGTGCTCTTTGCCTTCCGCAATCCGGAAACAACTTTCTGGCTCGAAATTCAGGTTCGGGGTGACAATATCAATCTGGCGGACACCTATTGTTCCGCCACCTGGGAAAGCCCGATCGGTCAATTGCATTGCCCCGGTCAACCCGGAGATCGCGCTGGCTTTGTCTATTCTGACAACCGTCCGATTCTTGAAAATGGTTATGAAGATGACGAAACCGCTCTCTGGATGGGGCTCTTTAATGCCAACGATGCTTACCTAAAAGGCAGTTATCCGGCGATGAACATCCCCGAAGGAGCAAAGTTTAGTGCAATTTTGGGTTGTCGTCCCGGTAAGACCAGCTGTGAGGTCGAATTTAGCATCAATTACCTCGATTCTAAGGGTGAATTGGTGCAAATTGCGAAATGGGACGAAGCTTATGATGAAAAATATCAGCTGCTCAATGCTGATCTTTCGGAAATCGGTGGAGGACAGCTTAGAATTGTGCTTTTGTTGAAGGCAAAAGGCTCACCGGCAGGTGACGAGGTCCATTTGCTTGGACCTAAAATTCAACCCTAAGGTCAACCGTTTCGGCTTGACAAAGCTTGAATTAGCCTTCACAATTATGTGAGATAATATAGCTATAAACCGTCAATGATGAAAGGTGAGATGATGGACAAGAAGAAAATTAAAATGGTTCTGATTATTGGACTTGTTATGATGATTGCTTTTACCGGTTGCCGACCCAAGGTCGATCCGGTGGAAGAAGAAAACGCACGCCATACTATGGTCGCGGCAACTGTTGGTGCACAGGCAACTAAAACTGCCATTGCCCGCCCGACTGACACCCCCGTTCCGACCAACACGCCTGTGCCAACAGCAACGATTCAGGTGATTACTCCAACCGATGTCATTCCGACTGCGGCAATGGGCACAACACAAACTGCCGTAGCCCCGGGTGCAACTGTTACCTATGCAGCTCCGACAACAACCGGAGGCGTGGACGCCGGTGTTTGGGCAAGAAGTGCTCCTGCTGACGATTCGACCGTAAAAGCCGGAGAGAAGTTTCAGGTTGTCGTTACCCTTATGAATACCGGCTCAACAACCTGGACACCGCAATATTATATTGAATACGTTGACGGAAACAACTTTAACGTTTCATCTACCAAATATACGATGCCGATTGACGTGCCGCCCTCTATGAGCATCCAGTTCACCTTAAATTTCACCGCACCGCAAACTGTCGGTACAGCCAAGAGCAATTGGCAAATTGTTAATCCAAGCGGTACGGCTTTTGGCTTTTTCTATTTCCAATATATCGTTCAATAAGCTTCATTTTAGAGCATGATCTCGTTGAAAGAACAAATCAAAGCCGGGGTAAAAAGCCTCGGCTTTCTTGATTGTGCTTTTACACCCGCCCTTCCGGTCCCCGGATTTGAAAAATACCAAAAATGGATTGCTGAAAACCGTCATGCCGACATGGCGTATCTGGCTTCTCCGTCCGCATCGGAGCGCAGAGCCGACCCGCGCCTGCTTTTGCCCTCTGTCAAAACTGTGATTAGCCTGGTCTCGGGCTATCCTCCGCCAACAGCTTCCGGTAAAAAGGGCTCCGGCAAAATTGCCGCCTATGCTTTACATCGCGATTATCATGAACAGATTTCGGAACGTATGAAGCAGCTACTTGTTCTGATTGAAGAACTTAGCGGAGAGCAATTTGAACACCTGGCCTGTGTGGACAGCTCACCAATTCTCGAGAAGTCTTATGCCCAAAAAGCCGGTTTGGGTTGGATTGGGCGAAATTCGCTCTTGCTTCATCCTGAATTTGGTTCCTGGATTCATCTTTCTGAGCTTCTGGTGAGCCTTGAAATAGAAGCGGACAGCATTTGTGTGGAGGATGGTTGCGGCGATTGCCAACTTTGTGTCAGAGCTTGTCCAACACAGGCGATCCTCCCAAATCGGACGGTTGATGCGAGGCGTTGTTTGAGCTATCTGAGCATTGAAAATCGGGCTGAAATCCCCCTTGAATTTCGGAAAGCGATGGGGAATCGAATTTTTGGTTGCGATCAATGTCAATTCGTTTGCCCGGTAAACAAAAAATCCAAACTCACGCTTGAAAAGCCGCTATTGGAAGAAGAAGTGTCCTTGGAAGCGAGTTTGCTGATTTCGGCTGAAGAGTTCAAAAGCAAATATCGCCATTCGCCGGTCTGGCGCGCTAAACACAGTGGTTTTCGAAGAAACGTTGCCATAGTCATCGGTAACAGCGCTAACAGCGCTCACCTCCCATTGTTAGCGTCTGTCTTGGAAAGCGAAAGCAATCCGATTGTTATAGAAGCAATGGAATGGGCGCGTGATACTTTAGCAGGGGACAGGGAGCTTTGAGATTCAATTTTGCGGCGCCTGAATCGCAAGCATCCTCGTTATGGCTTGTGTTGGCTGTCGTCGGTCTTACAGACACATTTTTGAGCTATGGTTTAAGGTAAAATACAAAGCAGGGAATAAGATGGCACAGAAGTTTTTCGATGGATTAAAGAAAAAGTTTCAGGCTTTGAGCAAGCAACAAAAATATTTTGGTTTGGCTGCTCTTGTTTTGCTTGTGGTTCTGCTTGTCCTGATTTTCGCAGGGCCCAAACCCTTTAGCGTACTTGGCTTCGGCAATCAATCAATCAAAATCACCAATGTTTATTCCGAAAGAAATATGACCCCGAGCCCACAACAGGAAACTTCGCTCCCCGATCAGACTAACATAATCGATGAAGAGCAAGTACTCTCTGAAACCATGAGCACGGAACAAAAACCGCCCTCAGAAAACACCAATTCTCCAAACACAGGCTCTACAACTCAACTGCCGAGAATCCAGCCCACCGCAACCCAGCGCAGGCAGCAGAACCCAACAGCGACACCGGGTGGCAGCAACCCCTATCCGGTTCAACCGACCAACACAAGAGTTGCGCCAACCAGTCAGCCCACAGCCACTGTTGTTCCCTTGCCGACAGAACCCTATGACGGGCCCGAAGCTATCTGGCTGGGGGAATGGAATGTCAAATTCGAGTTAGATAATGGCACTTTTCAAACCGGCAAAATCAGCTTTGAAATTGTCGGAGGATATGGCGAATTTCGGGCTACTGGAAAAATTGGCGGACAAGATATTAACGTGGAAGGGCGAATTGTCTTTGGTGGTCTCGTCGTTTTCGGCTCCTGGACAGCTCCGTTCGGGAGTGGGCAACTTGAGTTAAGCAGCAGCGATGGTTTAGTTTTCGGCGGTAACCACGATACCGATTTAGCCTTCTGCGGTGCCCGCGAAGGCAATAATCTGCCTACAGAATGTTATATCCCTCCATCACAATAAGCAAAACCGGTGCAGTTTTCTAAACAAGCTTACAAATCAATTGTGCCAAACAAAAAAGTTAGAGGAATATGCAAACGAGCCGACCAGGCTCCGGCATTATGTCCCTCACCCGGAAAACTCCAGCTGACAAAGTTTTTCCCTTCTTCATAACCCTTTGCTTTCAAAACTGCATCTGCCTTAGCCTGCCAGGGGGCATAGTCACTGTCCAAGCCCGCTGATCCATAGTCAAAATAGAGCTTCCGCCCTTCAGGCAAAGGCAAATTGTCAGCTAAATAGTTAATCATCCCATCCCCAAGAATTGGCCAGTGGCTTGAAAGGCAGGCGGCTTTGTGAAAGACTTGCGGATATTCACAAAACATAGTCAACGCTGCCAAGCCTCCCAGACTTGAACCCATCATAGCAGTGTTGGCAGGATCGCTCAGCGTTCGATAGTGTGAATCGATGAAAGGTTTAACTGTCTCCACAATCCAAGCCAACAAAATCGATGATTTCTCCAAATTTTCGTCTGTCAGGCTAAGATTTTTCGAAATTTCCAAGGCTTCTTTCCCACCCGGATAATCAATAGCCTTCGCCGGCAGATATTCAAAACTTCGCTCTATGGTACTCGGAATAGCAACAACAATCGGGGGTGTTATTTTTTCCTCCTTAGCCAGCCGTTCAATCGCCAGATGCACATTCCATCCGCCATCCGGATTATGCGAGTTTTCAAAAACCATTTGCCCGTCATGCATATAGAGCACCGGAAAAGCCCTTTTCGCCTCCTCCTGATAAGCAGAAGGCAACCAAACATCCACCCTTCGCCTCAGCAAAGCGCCCTTGTTCAAATCTCGATAGCTGTCAAGTTTTGGTTTCATGCATCCATTTTACTTGAAATAAACACAAAAACTGTCTGCCCCAATCAAGAGACAGACAGTTTTATTCTTCTATATCAATTACGTTTTAGCAAAACAAATTGAAGTTGGTTGTCTTCTGAATCTATATCTTGTAATCCAACCTTTTTAGCAGGTTCTTCGCTTTACATGTTTGCCGAGCGGAACCAGCGGTAGTTATTGCTGCGGATTTCTTCGGGAGACGGCATAGCGAAGTAACGCAATTGAGTTTGATTCCCTACGAAAATTCCGTTTTTAATTGTGCGATATTGCACATTTGGCGAATGGATGCGGTCTACCATTTTTGTTGCAATAAATTTAGTTTTCACCTCTGTCAAACATTGACGCAGATGATCCAGGTTACTATAAGACAGCTTGCCCGCCAAGCCCATTTCAGGGTCTTTGGCTAATTCGCCCAGTTGCAATTCTGTGAAAACGATTGCCGGCAAACGAAGCACTGAATTTTGGTTTCGGACAATTTCTTCAATAAAATCCAAAGGCTTCAAACGGCTGGCAACCAAAGCCGTAACCGGAACAAGTTCCTGATAGAGGTGCAATTGATTTCCACCGTTCGGGATTTGGTTGGATGGGCTCAATTCGAGCGTCTGGCCATCCATTGTGGTCAGGTAAAGGTGCATTATCGCATTAAAATCGATATGCTCTAAAACACGATAGACAGAAACATAAACCGAAGCTTTCAGGCTGCCATCATCGTGGGGCACACAGCGGGCAAAAGCCTCATCGATCTTAAATTCTGGATGGCGGAAATTGGGATCGATCTCAAAAAACATTGCCTGCCGTCGAGATTTTTTAGCAGACCCGACCGCATAATAGGTTCCGAACTCTTCGGGGCCAAGCATCGAGGCAATCAATGCTTCAGGAACTAAAGAAAGGTAAAGATGTATTGCCATGTAAAACTCCTTTTCTCAATGACAGGAAAAGAGGAACACACCAATTTTCCCATTAATATATTGTAACTCTTTTTAGGAGTTTTTAGCGGAATGTTTCACCTTTGCAGCATTTCTCAATCCTTTGAGACTCTCCTTCCTTTGCCGCCATTTACAACTGCAATACTGTATAATAGACATGAGGTGATATTATGATTGCCGTAATCGGAGATATTGTTAAATCAAAGTCAATCGTAAACCGGGGAGAGGTCCAGGAGCAATTAAAAACTGTTCTTAATGATATTAATCAAAAATTTGCTGACCATTTAGCCTCGAAATTTACACTCACCCTCGGCGATGAATTCCAAGCCGTCTTTCGGACAGGAAATCATCTCTTATACATCCTTGATGAAATCATTTTCACCCTCAAGCCGGTTGAATTGCGATTTGGAATTGGCATAGGCAGCCTGAAAACCGCTTTGGATCCAAACACCAGCCTTGGTGCGGATGGTCCGGCTTATTGGAACGCCCGCACTGCGATCGAAACAGCCCATGCAAACAATGACTATGGACGGGCAAACATTGAGCTATGCGCATCGGAAGAAACAGAATTGGTCAAACTGATCAACCAAATCATTAAGCTGAGTGCTTTTCAAGCCAGTGGTTGGCGCGAATCTCAGACTGAAGTTTACCGCTTGATTTTAAAGGAAGGGATTTATTACCCTGCTCAAATCAATCATCAAAAATTGGCAAAGTCGCTCAACATCCAGCCATCATCCCTCAGCCGAAGGTTTGAATCGAGCGGCATAAAACGCTATATGGCTTCCCGGCAAATGGCGGAGTCAGCCATGGATTGGATCAATCAAAAACATGAATAACGGGATGTTGTTTTTGCTCTTATTGTTCGCTCACCTTCTCGGGGATTTTTATTTCCAGCCTCAAAAACTTGCCGATCAAAAAGAGAAAAAGTATGCCGCTGTTTTGCTCCATTCGCTTATTTATGCTGTTTTCATCGGTTTAGCATTCGCCATTATGGATGCCCCTTGGTGGGTTTTTGTCATTGCAACCCTCTCACATTGGCTGATTGACAGCCTCAAGTTTACACTTCGCAACAAAAATTTCTCAAAAGTGACAATCTTTATCAGCGATCAAGCCCTCCATTTATTGACTTTACTATTGCTTTCATGGTTTTCACCCTCAGCAGTTCTACGCAGCTGGACAGCCCCTCTCAGCGAAAACTTTTGGGCATGGCTGGTTTTGATTTTCTTGATTTCTAAGCCGGTGAACATCAGCATGGGAATCTTATTCTCAAAATATTCCAATGCGGCAAAGGAAGAACGCAAAAAACAGCTTGAGAAAACGGAAGAGCATCGCACCCAAACCATTGAGACCCCTAAAACCCAAGATGCAAGCAAAGAAGAGAAAATCGCCAGCCAGGAAGTGGAAGGTGCCGGAGCGCTAATTGGCCTCTTTGAGCGGATTTTTGTGGTAATCTTCGTCGCTTTAGGGCAATATTCTGCAATGAGCCTTTTGATTGCCGCCAAATCTTTAGCACGCTTTGACCGCATAACCAAAAATCAGGCTTTTGCAGAATATTATTTAATTGGCACGCTTTTTAGCATCCTCTTTGCCTTGCTCGCATATTTATTGATCTTTAAATTGATCGTTCAAGCCTAAACCGGTCTAAATCTGGCTGAGGAATCACACTTGCACATTCCAAGCGTTGCCATCAGCCGAGAATTTCGCTCGATTTCACACCCAAACAAGTATTAACCTGAATTGCCCCTCGAATCCATCCGTGATCCATCGGGACAGCCTTATTTTTCCCTGCCACAGCCGCCAATGAAACACTGCTCATCGAACCGTCTTTGCGGCAAGCCATCCTTCCAAATTCGCCTTCAAGAAGCATTTTCAGGCTCCACTCGGCCAACTGAGTTGCCAAAAGACGATCGGCAGCAGTCGGTGTGCCACCGCGAACCAGCGAACCCAGAATCGTAATATGCGTGTCGATACCGGTTGCAGATCCAAGCTGATTGGCAAGCAAAAGCGTTTGAGCGGAGTAATTATGTTCAATCTTTGCGAAAGATTTTTCTCTTTCTTCGTAGGTGGAACTCTTCTTTTGAGCAGCCATCTCCATAAACTCCACTAATTCCAGCGAGCGCGCCTTCTCGGCAACAGTGACCAAAGAAAAATTGCGTCCGGATTTTTTGCGCTTTTCAAGAGCTTCAATGACAACATCGAATTTGTAGGGTATCTCAGGAATCAAAATAACGTCCGCACCTGCCGCCATGCCTGCTCCGAGTGTCAACCAACCGGCCGAATTTCCCAGGAGCTCAACAATCATAATGCGATGGGTAGCATTCGCGGTTGTATGCAGTCGGTCGATTGCCTGGGTCGCAATTTCACGGGCACTGTCGAAGCCGATACATTTATCGGTGAAAGGCACATCGTTTTCTGCTGATCGGGGTATGGTTATCACGTTCAAACCAGCTTCGCCCAGTTTAAGCGCAGCAAGCTGACTCGATTGCCCGCCAATGCAAACCAAAGCATCCAGTTTGTTCTTTTTATAAACGTCAATTGCCTCTTGTGTACGGTCGGTTTGGTTATCGCCCTCATGTAGGGCAAAAGGCACTTCTTTGCTGGTACCTAAAATGGTGCCACCTTGGGTTAATATTCCTGAAAGCAGGCGATCAGCCATCAAGTCGATTGTGCGATTTTCAACCAAACCCGCAAAGCCATCTCGAAACCCAATCAATTCTACTTTTTTTAGATTTGATGCCGCCTTACCAAAGCCACGAATCGCAGCGTTTATTCCCGGGCTATCACTCCCAGCAGTTAGAAGACCAATTCTCATAAAACACACTCCTTAATTCAATAAAGTAATTATAGCTAAGAGTGGAGCTTTTAGGAAATTTAATATAATCGGGATAAAGAGAAAAGAAGCCATTTTCTCGATGGCAATGATTCTTAAAAAGGCGATACAAAGAGATTTGAATGCCTTTGTTCGAAAGAATTTAGAAAAAGCAGTACCGGACAGACACAAGGCACTGTACGTACAGGATTTTAATAAAAATAGTATCCACTCTATAGACAAACTTTTTTAGCAACCGAAGCTAAGAGCGTGTTCTACATTTATCTGTGCCAAATTAATTACCAGGATATAGAAATAGAAATATCAGAGAAATAGAAAAAAGAAGAAAAATAGGGAATGACATTTAAAATGAAAAGTCTCTTGGCAATGACCTACTCTCCCAGGCAGCTGCCCACCAAGTACCATCGGCGCTGAAGAGCTTAACTTCCGGGTTCGGGATGTTACCGGGTGTACCTTCTTCGCAATTATCACCAAGAGACATATTTCTAATGTCATCTCGAATATCACAAAAACTTTAGCAAATAAATTCTGAAAAAGCACAGAGTTCTCCGCATCACGCATGAAGCCCTCGATCATTAGTACAGTTTAGCTCAATCCATTGCTGGACTTACACATTCTGCCTATCAAGCAGGTGGTCTACCTGCGATCTTACTATCTTGACGATAAAAGTGATCTAATCTTAAGGCAAGTTTCCCACTTAGATGCTTTCAGCGGTTATCTATGCCAGACGTAGCTACCCAGCTATGCCCTTGGCAGGACAACTGGCAAACCAGAGGTCTGTCCATCCCGGTCCTCTCGTACTAGGAACAGATCCTTTCAAATCACTTACGCCCACAGTGGATAGAGACCGACCTGTCTCACGACGGTCTGAACCCAGCTCGCGTACCGCTTTAATGGGCGAACAGCCCAACCCTTGGGACC
>CAYVOY010000011.1:0-16479 GCA_964453395.1 uncultured Anaerolineaceae bacterium | reverse complement strand
TGCGCATCGGCTATACGAGATCATCCAGACTTATCGAAAAATTTGAAGAAGACGGCATTATCGGTCCCCCGAATCCCCAAACTGGCACACGCCAGGTGCTCGATTGGGGCGACTACCCGCCATTAAAGCAGGATTGACAGGATAACCACTGGAATTAAACACAAAAACCACCTCAATCGGTGGTTTTTATTTATACCCCAGGAGGGAATCGAACCCCCAATCCAGGCGTTAGGAGTGCCTTGCTCTATCCATTGAGCCACTGGGGCAGAACCCCGATTATACCATTTCTAAGGCAGATAATCGAAGGGGTTGACCGGGTTATTCAAATGCCGAATTTCAAAATGGAGATGCGCACCGGTTGAATTACCGGTCGAACCGGCCAAACCAATCCCCTGCCCTTGCATTACGTTTTCTCCACAGCTGACATGCACTTTATCCAAATGCTCATAGAGCGTCGTATAGCCGTTGCCATGGTCAATCACAACAAAATTACCATAACCGCCATCCATCCAGCCGGCATAAACCACCGTGCCGTTATCCGCGGCAAAAAGTTGTGAGCCCATACCGGCACCGATATCAATACCCGGATGTCCGGCGTGATAATTGTTACCGGTCAAATAATGCACAGCGGAAGGCCAAATGAAAAAGCCGTTCCCTTGCACGCCGACAAAATCGAGCAAACAAGCTCCGGGCCCATTCCATCCGCTGACCAAACGTCCTTCGGCATCACGCGTAACCGCAGCATAACTAATCGGAACGAGTTCACGTCGCCCATCCGGAACCATGACCTTGGTCCCGGCTTCAATTTGCGGATTCGCTAAATCCAGATTATTGCCGACAAAGAGCAAAATATCCTGAATTTTCGCCCCATAACGTGAAGCAACAGAACTGAGGCTGTCTTTGCTTCGCCAGGTGTGCAAAATTCCGTCAACCGGCGGAATCGCAATTACCATGCCAACCAGCAGATTATCCGATTTATCCTGCAACACATCATAGTTTGCGTAAAGAATCGAATCAATTTCAACATTGTATTTTTCCGAAAGCCCCCAAATAGAATCACCCGCCACAACGGTATGATAAATTGTCTCAAGTCGGGCATTGGCGTTGCCTTCGGTAAACAAACTCTCGCTGCGGGTTAACTCTTCTTCCGTTGGATTCTGAGTAAAGGGAGGCAAATCAGCAGTGTCTTCAACTTGCTCGTAATCAACCGTTTCAACGGCCGGTTTTTCATAAACCGCCATCGATCTTGCAATTCCTGGTTGCCACAAAAGAATGGTCAACAAGCCGAGGCTGATCATAATTGCGCTAACCCAGCTGACAACCGTAATCACCAGCTCGCGGTTAGCTTTTTTATTATCATTAATCTCAACGTCACCCTCGACGTTTTCTTTATTTTCAAGTTTCTCTTCGGACATAATTCATCCTCTGATACTTATATACTACATATCCGCCAGATTTTCCAGGAATTCAATGTTGGAACGGGTCTTTTCCATTCTTTGCAAAATTGCTTCTGTTGCCACAGAGGTATCCATGCCGGCACCTTGAGGCGGGTTCGCCACCATTTGGAGGTACATTCGACGCATCAGCCAGACGCGTTGCAAAACCTCAGGAGGAAGCAAAAGGTCATCGCGCCGGGTTGAAGACTTTTCGATGTCAATTGCCGGGAAAATTCGACGTTCCTGCAAACGACGGGAAAGAATCATTTCCATGTTGCCGGTACCCTTGAACTCTTCGTAAACCACATCATCCAAACGCGACCCGGTATCAACCAATGCCGTTGCCACAATGGTCAAACTGCCACCGTCTTCCAAATTGCGGGCAGCACCAAAAAACCGCTTGGGAGGATAGAGCGCCGAAGGATCCATACCACCGCTCAGCGTTCGGCCTGATGGATTGACCACCATGTTATAAGCACGTGCTAAACGCGTAAGAGAATCCATCAAAATCACCACGTTCAAGCCGTTCTCGACCAAGCGTTTAGCGCGATCAAGCGAAACTTCAGCCATGCGAACATGCGATTGCACCGGTTCATCAAAGGTGCTGGCAATTACCTCCGCTTCGACCGAGCGATCCATATCGGTTACTTCTTCCGGCCGTTCACCAATCAGAGACATGATTTGACGAACCTCAGGATGATTGATACTGATTGCGTTGGCAATGTCTTTCAAAATGCTCGTCTTACCAGCCTTTGGAGGTGACACAATCATTGCCCTTTGCCCGGCACCGATCGGAGCAACCAAATTAATCATTCTGGTTGAAATATTCATCGGGTTGTGTTCCAGGTTGAGCAATTGATTAGGGAAAATTGGGGTTATAGATTCAAAACGCGGTCTTCGCCGTGCTTCATCCGGAGACAAACCGTTGATAGTCTCAACTTTCAACAAGCCCTGATGACGTTCTGATTCGCGAGGAGGACGAACATGCCCAATCACCAGGTCGCCTGAGCGTAAATCATAACGGCGCAATTGTGCCTGAGATACGTAAACATCATCTGGACCGATTCGGTAGTTGCTGCGTAAAAAGCCAATCCCTTCGTTCATAATTTCTAAAACGCCGCCACTGACCTCGAGGCCTTCCGCCTCAGCCAGATTTTGAGCAATTTTGACGACCAAGGAATCGCGTTTTAAACGTTTTACTTGTTCGATGTTAAGCTCAGTCGCTATTTTTTGTAACTCTTTGGTTGTCTTTTTTTCGAGTTCGAATATTTCCATCTAATTAATCTCTTTCTACAAACATCATAAACGAATATCCACCATTTAAATCAAACATTCCGTTGGCATACCACAGTTGTGTGTAAAAGTTTCATTATTAAATCAAGAACGGCGTGAAGAAGGGAATAACCCGAAATGGTGCGAATATAATCGCTAAATTCAAAATAATTATACTCATTTTCCTTTTTAGTGCAAGCCTTTTGACAAGTCAGGATAGAGCCAGACAAGCAAGGCAGCGCTGACCTAATTATATCAGCTGCTAACTGTCTGCTTCCGGATCGGGGTATTTCAGAATCAGGAGATAACAGAGGCTATTCAAACGATTCAAATATTGACGAATGTTTGCTGCATCAATCCCTAAAGTGTCGTAACCCTCATTAACCACACGTTCTGCCCTACGGACTATCGACCGCGCCAAATCCAGCGTGCCTGTAGTCTGCGTATAACCGGGGAAGATGAATTTCCGGGGCATTTCAACCTGAGATTTAATCTCATCAAGCAAAGCTTCAAGCCGCTCAAATTCTTCGTTGAAAAGTTCCGGATCTGCCGGCAATTCTTTTTCTGTCCCAATTCGGGCGGTGAAACCCATCATTTTGGATAAATCTTGCTGACAAATTGTCAGTTTGTCCTGCCAATAGCGTTCAGGCAAAAAACCTTTCGCCAGGCTCAAAACAGCGCTGGCTTCGTCAATCGCACCATTAACCTGGATGCGTAAATCGCTTTTGCTAATCCCGCTGGCACCGATTAAATCCGTATAGCCAACCGGATTTCTCAATTTTTTCTCACTCATCTGAAAACCTTTCACTCTTAATTGGCTATTCAACACCGGACAAAATGTGCCATTCAGCCACATTGTTAAATCGGTCAGCCGGATTATAGACCGGGCCAAATTTCAAGTCTTTGATGGAATCCTTCACAGCATAGTTATAAACCGGATAGAAAAGCGGCAGAGAAGGCAAATCTTCATCAAAAAGCACCTGAAAATTGCGGTAAAGTTTTTGACGCATTTCATAATCCGGAATTTGGCGGGCCTGCTCGATATAGCTGCTGGCAGTGGTATTCGACCACTGTGCATAATTCTGCCCGCCTTCAATTTGTGACTCTGCCCAAAACTGGTAAGGGTCCGGATCTGGCGTGTCAGAAAGGTCAATCTCGATCAATGCCATCTGATAATCGCGATTTTGCAAAGCAGTGAGTACCTGAGAATAGGACTGAGCATTAACTGTGACCCCAACTCCAATTTTTTCCCAATTTTGCCGTAAAATTTCAGCCATCGCCAAATGCTTTTCATCGTTCGGCACAAGCAAGCTCAATTCAATGATAGAGCCCTCGCTCATAAAACGCCCGTCTTCAGTCTGAGTCAAACCAATTGAAGCCAAAATCTGGCGGGCTCCATCAGGGTCATAGCGATAAGCCGTCTGTTCGGCGTAAAAAGCCCAGTTGTCGGGCATAATCGGTCCCTGAGCCAGCACCGCTTGACCGCCGAAAACCTCATCCACAATCAACTGACGGTTCACTCCCGCCATTAAAGCTTTGCGAAACTCCACTTTTTGCAAGATTAGGGCGCCGTTATTGCGATTGTTCAGGAAAACAATGCTCAATTTTGGCTGTCGGCTGGAATAGAGGTTTAGACCTGTTTGATCCAATACTGTTTGCAAGTCCTCGTTTCGAACTTTCGAAAGCCCGTCGACCTCACCTTCCAAATAAGCATTCAAAGCAGTATTTTCATCAGGATAGTAGCGAAATGTTACCGTTTCAATATAAGCTTTACCATTGAAATAATGTTCAAAAGGAATCAAATTCACAGCGCTAATCAGTCCGTCCTCCACTTCGAGCGAATCAAAGCGATAGGGACCGGAACCGATTGGATTCAGATTAAAAGGATGGTCAACCAATTGGTCAACCGTCAAATTTCCCAACAAATGCGAAGGCAAAATTTGAAAACTAAGGTAATCCATAAAAGGCGCAAAGCCAACCGGCAAGGAAAATTCTATCGCCGTATCCGAAAGCGGATTGATCGTAACCTGACGCCAAAAATCTCTTAAATCAGCGGGAATGAGCGGACTCTCACTTTGCAATAGTGAGATGGTGTAGATAATATCTTGACTGTTGACCGGATTGCCGTCATGCCAAACCGCATTCGGTCGCAAATTGACCGAATAGACCGCGCCATCAGGTGAAACATTCCAGCTTGCAGCCAAATCGCCCACCGGGTAACCTTTTGCGTCAAAGCGAATCAAACTGCTGAAAATCAGCCGGTCAATATCACGATCAGCTTGATTAAAATGATCAAAAATCGGGTTCAGGCGCGAAAAAGAGCCGACCAAAGCTTCCGTATAGCTCCCGCCGCTTATCGCACTGGGCGTTTCACTAACTTCGGATTGGGGAGCGGACTGGGAGAAGAAAAGAACCACCCCAACCAGCAAGCCGGTGATCAGAACGATGAGAAGTTGCCAGCGAAATTTACGCATATACTATAAAGGCAACCCACGGATAGGGTGAGCTGCCTTTTTTCTCCATGGTGAATAGTTTTGGTTAAATTGTCTGGAGTTTAGACTTCCGGAATAACAACTTTAACCAAAGCCAAAATCAAAAACGTAGCACTCAGTGCGATGGTTACGTAAAACATAACCTGATCGAGACCACGTCGTTGGGTGTAAACAC
This sequence comes from uncultured Anaerolineaceae bacterium, assembly GCA_964453395.1. Taxonomy (GTDB): domain Bacteria; phylum Chloroflexota; class Anaerolineae; order Anaerolineales; family Anaerolineaceae; genus Mesolinea. The sequence continues at coordinate 11,104 of CAYVOY010000011.1, read as the reverse complement.
CTCCGGCATCACCGCCGGTCAGACCGCCAAGACCAATGCCTTTGCTCTGCAACAAAATGACAGCAATCAGGGCGACAGAAATAATAATTAGGGCAATGTTTAAAATCATTGAATACTCAACCTCCAAATTTAACAGCTTTATTATACCTTATAAATCGAATTATACGAGACTTTCAAACTCGCAAGCCGTTATTATAACCAAAAATTCAAAAATAGGGAATTGTCATTATAGCCAGATTCTATTTTCAGCCAATGCCCGGTCACGATGATTATATCCTGCTCGTAAATTGGAAAAAGCCCTTCTATTAAAAAGGACCGGTTGGTTAGCATCACCACCCAACCGGTCTTATCATCAATCCAAAATTCTATGGGCGTCCGCCGGGACCGCCGCCAGGGAAGCCTCCGCCACCGCCGGGGTTGCCGGGCATTCTGCCGCCGCTGCCTTCGCCCGCGGTCACTGTCGTCAACAAGCTCCCGTCGCTGTGAATTTCATAGCTTTCCCCTGCCGCAATATCGGGTGAGGAGAAAACCAAATAGCGCAAGTCAGCCTCAGGCGTGAAGCTCGTCAAGGTTTTGCCATCTTTGACTACGGTCAGCTCTTTCCCGGCCGAAATCCCTGAACTCAAAAACAGATAACTCTGGCTCGCATTCATCCCCGGAACCACCCCGACCCCCGAGCCGCCATAAATCAAGCTGCCGCCGTTAAAGGTCACAGATCCGTCGGCATCAATTGCACCATTATCAGCCGAAGAATTGATAATCCCTATCATTTCACCACCGCTAAACTCAATCGTTCCGTTAGAATCCAAACCATCACCACCTGCCACAAAGCGGATTTTCCCGCCGCTGATTGTAATGCTAAAGTCACCCGCGCCCCTTGCCCAGGGGTTGCCTGTCGTTGTGTCATCTCCACCGGCAGCATTGATGGCATCATCAGAAGAGACCAAATCAAATTCTCCGCCCGAAATAAGTATGTGAGAAGCCTCAAGCGCTTCGTAAGATTTGCTGACCGTAAAAACGCCATCCGAAATAGTCAGCTCGCCCTCGGCATGAATCCCGTCATCACCGGTCGCAATTTCAAAAACGCCACCACTGATGCTAATATCGCCATCAGAATGAATGCCATCGTCAGCGCTGTCAATCAAGAAAGTCCCCTCGCTGATGTTAATCAGCGTTCCGGCTTTAATCGCCTTATACGAATCCGAATCTCTGTCCGAGGAGCTAAGCGCCCCGGTGTTGACAGTCAGATTTCCGCCATTTATCCTGACCGCGCTGTCCGCCTGGATGCCGTCATGCCCGGCATTAATCCTAATCTCACCGGCTTCAATCAAAACGAAGCCCAAGCTGCTGTCATCGCTGTTGTTGGTCTGAATTCCGTCATTGGCGGCGGTTAGCGTTAAGCTCCCGTCCAAAATTGTTACCGAATCATTTCCGCGCAAAGCGTGATTGGCGGCATTAACCGTAATCTCGCCACTTTCGATTAGCAAAGCGTCCTTACTGCCAATACCATTGTTGAAACCGGCATTGACAATCAAAGCCCCATTGCCGTTAATCGTCATGTCGTCTTTGCTAAAGAGGGCGGCATTTGGCTCTTCCTCAACCGTATCGGCATATTGGAAATTCAAGCCGCCATCGGTCAGGATGTTTTGCGTTCCGTCTGCCAAAGTGATAATCAATTCGTCACTTTGCATCGCATAAAGCGGCGAACCGCTCAAACTGGTGATTTCAGCCCCATTCAAAACAAGCTGAATTGTATCGTCACTCGTAGCCTCAATCACAATCTGCCCGGCGCTTAATTTTCCAGAGAGAACATAAGTGCCGGCTTTGCTGATGTTAATAATGCTTCCTCTAACCGTAGCACCGGAGCCCTCAACAACGATTCCGCTGTCACTCAAGCTAAATAAGGTAGCATCAGCACTCCAGGTAGTTTCACTTTGGCTCGCCGGAAGCTCTTCAGTCGAGCTTTCGGTTTGTGCTGTCTGATTTACTTCAGGTGTTTCAAGCGGATAGCTTTCCTCGCTTGAATTGTCTGTAATTACGACGGCTGATGGTTCATCAACTGTCGCCACAGGCTGATTTGCTTGTGTACAGCCTGCGAGCAAAACTGTAATCAATAAAAGACTCATAAAGAGTACTGGAATTTTCTTTTTCATCATTATCCTCTCAAAATTCATCCGAAGGTGCATCGAGCACCAAATTTATATTCAAATTTCCGTTACGACTGCGAATTTCATCCAAAAAGGCCTTTTCGCTGACATCTTTTTTCATCATAACCGAGTAGTTCAATTCAAACAAACTGCCTAAATCCATTGTTCGTACTTTTCTAAGTGTAGAGCTTTGTGTATATTCTGCCAAAATATCGTCAAAGCTATGCTCATAATTCAGATCTTCGGGGATCGTAATTTTCAGCGTTTTTGCCTGCCCTTTGCTTTGCCCAAATTTGGTAAGTTCAAGCAAGAGCATAATGCCACACAAAATCAATGCAACCACAACGGCATATGCCACGAAGCCCATACCGGTCGCTAATCCGACAGCCATACAGAGCAAAACGTAGGTGATGTCTTTTGGATTGCCGGGAGCACTGCGAAAGCGAATAATCGAGAAGGCTCCTGCCAAACTAAAAGCCCGGGCCACATTATTGCCTACCAGCAAGATAATCACGCTGATCACCACCGGCAAAATGACCAACGTCAGTGCAAAGCTCTCACTGGGCTGCCGATTTTTTTGGGTCTTCATGTAAACCAGGCTAACCGCCATACCAAGCACAAAAGCAACGCCTAAAGCAATCAACATGCCCGGCAAGCTCAAGACGGTTTCAGCATTAGTAGTAGTAAAAATTGAATCAAACATGTTCATTCCTTCCTAAATCACCATCGACGCAAACTCATAAAAAGCAAGATCCTGGTCTTTGAACTGGAAAAGAGTATTTGCCAAATGCTCATTTTTCAGATAATCTTTGTATTCAGCGCCATATTTTGAATAACTGGTCGGATAAATTTTGTTTTGCGAAAGCAAATCTACCAGCCAGAGCGGGTAACTCTTTCCGACCTTAATTTCCATCACAATACGCCCATCTTTGAGGAGCTTAGTGCCAAAATCGCCGGCTTCAAAGGCGACATCCTTACGGCGTGAACGAATTTCAAGGTCAAAGGATATGCGCAGGTCTTGGTCTTCACTGCCAAAATATGCCACCCGGTCGTAAGCCAAATAGAGCTTTGGTTTGAGCGAATGATTTTGCAAAACAAAAGCGATTTCTTTCAAAACCTGTCGGTTTTGGTTCGGTTTTACTGCAGGCAAGATTCCGGTTTTCAGAAATTCATAGGCATCTTTCAAAATCATCGTGCTTCGCCGTTTATTGACCAATCCACTGACCTTTTTCTTTATTTCTACGAAAACCTCATCCTCAAGCGAAGGTTCGCCATAGGACCGAATTCGCAATTTTTCTTTATAGACGGGCTTGGACAGGGAATGACGAATCAGCTGGTCATCTTCGGTGTCATAGTAGATGTTTCGAATTGTATAACTTTCGCCATTTTTGTTATGTGCATCCAAAATCATTCGTTCGCCAAAACTATTGCATAGTTTATTGAAGGTGTTCTCATCAATCAAATACTTGCTTTCAAAGCGGTTGAATGTTTCAATTTTCATCATTATCTCCTTACGTAATAAATCATTACTGAAGAGATAATAAGCTATCCGACGAAAGATTTCCCCGAAAATTAAGAGCATAAATTACGCAATACTGACGCAGAAGAATAGGTTATTTCACTCCGTCTCCGGCTTGCTGCTTTACGTTCAAAAATTTGTCAAATGGCGTATATTGGGTTGCTAAAAATCCAGCCGCGGTGGCGGTTGAGGTAGTCGATGTAAACCTCCACCCGATAAATCCCCGGCTCTTTGGTTAGATAAGTGAGCACTTCGCGGTCCTGATGTTCCTTGATGACCACACCATCCTTAATTAAGCGGACGTGGGTGCGCAAGGGTAAGCGAGCCTGGAAAGTCAAGCCCGATTCCGCCTTCACAGTATCGCCCATCATGAAAGTTCCTTCGTTGGTGTTGCATGTAAAGCGGAAACCATCTGTTGGGTGAGGCAGGTCGTATGCGCAAAAAGCATGCCCCATCCGCAAGGCATCCAAAATCATCGCACGATCGCTGTTGATTTCGCCTGTCAGTTTGCTTGGGGTGAGAATGTGGGTACGGATGGATTTAAAATGAAAAGCATAGGGATAAACGAAAACGCGTATCGGCCCAAACTGCTTCATTAAATTGTGTGCGTCCACCCCTGCCACAGCAACCACCGGTCTTTTGGAAGTGAGCAGAAGCTCATCCCAAAGTTTGAGCGTCGCTTCAAGGGGACCCTGGGACATGAATTTTGGGAAAAGCACATTGAAAGCAGCTTTTGGCAGACTTTGAGAACGGGTTTTGAACTCGCTCAGCTGGTTCCAAAGTTCTATGCCGGTAAAACCTTTGACCGACCAATCGCGCCAACCAAAATCTCCTTCGCCAAAAGCAGGCGGACTGTCTTCAATTGGATGGGCGATGAAAGAAAGCGCTCCAACCGCATTTGCCTGGTCAATCAGTTTTTGTGGTTCGGGTGCATAACGGGAAAGCTCTTGCTTATGACCAAAAACCAAAAGATGATTGCCGCCTTCGGGCAAGGTTTGGTTATGAATCTCTTCGCCAACCAACATTAGCAGGCGTTGTTTCCCGCGTTGGTGGTAGCCGTCCATCCCCTGAACCAGGCAATTGTGGTCAGAAACAAGCAAAGCATCCACTCCGGCATCCAAACCGGCCTCGGCGAGGTCTTTGTGAAGCCCGTTGCCGTCGGAATAGTTAGTGTGCATGTGCAGGGCGATGATTAATTCTTCGGTCATAATGGCATATTATACTTCAGGGGTAAACCAGCTCAAAACCGAGTTGTTTTTTTCAATCAGCCAATAATCCTTGTTTCCTATTTCCTGCTCCCCGCTACCTGCTCCCCGTTTCCTGTTAAGGGTATAATCAAAAATGTGAAAATTGGCGTACTTAAATATCGTTTTGATTGTTACCCCTACCTGCGGAATATTCTTTACAAACTGCCCGAGGCGGAATATGTGCCGGTTGAGGATCTGTTTAGTTTTCGGCGCAGGTTTGCCTTGTCCATTAATCGCCGAAGCGGTAAAGCGCTTTTTGACACCTTTGACTTAAACAACCAATTTGAAGATTATGACTTAAACAGGGTTGACCTCATCCATCTTTTCAATGGCATAAGTTATGGCCATAAGCCTTGGGTGACAAACTTCGAAACGATAGTTCCTCGTTTTTCTGAACTGATGCAGCGCTATCATGGCAAAACGAAAAACCCTATAAAGATGACAGTCAAACTTCAACGTGCTTTCGAGGCTCTCAAGTCGCCTTTCTGTAAAAAAATCATTGCTATGTCACAGGCTGCTGCCTTAATGCAAACCGATTTATTGATGGAACTCCCATATGAAGATCAGGAAATCATCCGCAAAAAAATAATTGTTATCCATCCACCTCAAGAAGTTTTAGTTGATCAGGCAGTCCGGCGTGAATATGATGACCAGCATCCCATTCGATTGATTTTGGTTGGAGATGGCTTTTTCCGTAAGGGAGGCAGAGAGATTTTACGCGCTTTCGACAAACTCATTCGCGAAGAAAACGCAAATCTAAAATTAATTTTGGTCAGTTCTCTAACAATGGACCATTATGCCGCAAAAGAAACTCAAGAAGACTTGGATTGGGCAAACAGCTTCATTCAGGAACATTCAGACTGGATTGAACACTATACATCACTGTCTCCGGATGAAGTGCTGACTTTGATGAAAAGCTGTGATATCGGACTTTTACCGACTTATGCCGATAGCTACGGTTTTTCTGTTTTGGAAGCCCAAGCCTGCGGATTACCTGTGATTTCGACGGATGTTCGTGTCCTTCCCGAAATTAACAATACGGATTGCGGCTGGTTAATTCGGGTTCCCAAAAACGAAATGGGCGAAGCGCTTTATAGCACTCCAGAAGAACGAGCACAACTATCGCAAAAGATTCAGGACGGCTTGGAAGCTATCTTGCGAAGTATCCTCAAAGACCAGTCAAGCATTTATCCTAAAGCCCTAAAAGCCTTGGAACGAATCCGCGAAATGCACGACCCAGAAGATTTTTCGCAGAAATTAAGGGAGATTTATCAAAAAGCCCTCGAATAAATGAAAATATACTTCCTGCTTTCTGAAAACAAACAGATACACAAGTTTTATTATCGAGGCAAGGGAGTATAATAATAAAAAACCTTAGTAAGGAGTCACTAATGATTGTAACAACCAAAAAACTTTTTGAACATGCTTATGGCAAATATGCCATCGGCGCCTACAATATCAACAATCTTGAACAAATTGTCGGCCTCTTCCAAGGAAACATCGATTCTCAAGCCCCATTTATCATTCAAATTAGCAAGGGTGCGCGCTCTTACACTAACAAAGCCTTCCTCGAAGGGCTCATTCGCGCAGCGGATGATGTCTATCCCGAGGCGATTTTCGCCGTCCATCTCGACCATGGTGACGAAGCCGCTTGTTACGACTGTATCAACTCCGGTTTCTATAGCTCTGTTATGATTGACGCCAGCGGTGAACCTTTTGAAGAAAACATCGCCATAACCAGGCGCGTTGTTGAAGCAGCCCATGCCAAAGGCATCGTGGTCGAAGCCGAACTCGGCATGCTCGGTGGCGTTGAAGAACACGTCTCTGTCAGCGAATCTGATGCAAAACTGACCGACCCCAACCAGGCTCGTGAGTTCGTTGAACGCAGCGGTTGTGACTCCTTAGCCGTAGCAATCGGTACCAGCCATGGAGCTTTCAAATTCAGCGGAACGCAATCTTTGCATTTTGATGTCTTAGCTGAAATCCAAACCCGCTTGCCCGGATTCCCCTTGGTTATGCACGGCTCCAGCTCGGTTCCTCAGGAAGAAGTTATGCGCATCAATGAAGCCGGTGGCACATTAGCAGGCGCTAAGGGCGTTGATGCTACCCAATTCCGCCATGCCGCAGAATTGGGCGTTACCAAAATTAACATCGACACCGACGGCCGCTTGGTTTGGACTCGCGTTCATCGTGAATTCTTCCGCGATCATCCCGAGAAATTCGATTTACGCGACCCGGGTAAGATTTTCATGAAAGAATACGCCAAATTCATCGCTCAGAAGAATGAATATCTCGGCAGCGCCGGTCAATTACCGTCCGTTCGTGAATTTTTGAAGAGCTAAAGGATTGATTGAGAAGATAAAACAGGAAGCAAAAAACATCTTGCTTCCTGTTTTTTATTTCCCATCTCCTCAATCAATTATAGTGAGGATATTCAAACCAATGAATAAAACTAAATTAATCTTTTTCCTCTTGTTGCTCTGTGTTTTAATACTTTTTGCGGCATGTGATTCCGTTCCGCCTATTGAGTTGACTGCGGCCCATTTGACTGAAACGAGCCCCCCAAGCCCGTCACCAACGCCTCCCGCCGTTTCCACGCCAAATGTTAATGAACAGCTTTCAACCTCGACTGCGGAGAGCATAGAGCATGTGAGAATTTTTGCAGAAAGTTTTCCAAGCTTGTTCCCGCCTTCTAAAATTGAATATGACCCGGAGATTTGGGAGTATCGAAATCTGGACCCGACCAATTTCAGGACTTTCAAAGCATTGTTCTCCAAGCAATATCATTCTTGTTACTTTAATTACGGGGTTCAAACCCATTCAAATTACGAACCAGCAGAATTAATCAATCTTGACGGGCGTGATTTTCGCTCCAGGCGAGAGCTTACATCGCTGATTATTATGGATAAAGAACAAGAAGTGATTGTCTATGAGTTTACCTATCCTGGAATTGAAGGCATTGAGAATACACCTGTTCCTCGCGGGAGATATAATGGGATTTGGAAGTTTTTATTAATAGCAGACCCAGAAGAAATAGAAGGCTGCTATTTGCTGACAATGGACCTTTTGCGCAGTTTTGAACCCCAATTGGAACCGGTCGCTACCGAAATGTCAAATCCATACGCCACGCTTCACTTCTATGTCGGAAACCAAGATGGATATAAACTCTCCTTCTCTTATTTCGATTCTGAGTGGGTAGATGTTAACGAAGGCAACCCCAACCCAATCCTTGTTTCGCGGAACATTCCGGAATGTTCCTTTGAAGGATACAACCAGGGAGTTGCACCTGATACCAATGGCTGGGATGAATTTTCAGTGTATAACGAGACTTATTATTGGATAAGCGAGCCAAATCTTAATGGCAGACCTGACACAAGAATCATTCTTTATACTCCGACACTCAAAACGTGGATGTTTGAAGTTTATACTCCAACAGAGTTCCTGGACGAGTGCATGGGAGCAACAAAAAGGCTTCTTGAACACAAAGAGCTCACAACATTAGTGCCATAACCGATTCTGCTCATTTTTTCTTACTGACGCCATTTGTGTTTGTGAATTTATTGAAGGTTTGATCTGGGGTTCAGAAAAGATTAGGCTATCTAAGCCCAACAAAGTTCTTGTTGGATGTTCAATAGGGAAACAGAATTAGTGTCATTTAACTTTTTGTCCGATTTTTTTGTTGACGACCCATCCCGCTCCCCGTTTCCTGTTTCCCGTTTCCTGCTTTCCTGCTTTCCTGCTCCCTGAACTGGTATAATTTCATAATTCAATTACAGGAGAAGCATGATGACAGACGAAGCTCCAACTAAATCAAATTTTATCCGCGATATTATCGACGAACATAATCGCACAGGCCGCTTTGGCGGACGGGTGCATACGCGTTTTCCACCCGAACCTAACGGTTATTTGCATATCGGACATGCCAAAGCGCTTTATCTCGACTTTGCTATTGCCGAAGATTATGGCGGTTTGACCAATTTGCGCTATGACGACACCAACCCCGTGAAGGAAGACGTTGAATTTGTCGACGCCATCAAAGCAGATATTCACTGGCTTGGTTTTGACTGGGGCGACCGTGAATATTACGCCTCAGATTACTTTGAGCCGCTTTATGAAATGGCAATTCAGCTCATCAAAAAAGGCAAAGCTTATGTGGATGAGCTTAATTCGGAGCAAATGCGCGAATATCGCGGTACGCTAACCGAAGCGGGCAAAAACAGCCCCTTCCGCGATCGCCCGATTGAAGAAAACCTTGATCTTTTCCAACGGATGCGTGCCGGCGAATTTGAGGACGGCAGCCTGACCTTACGCGCCAAGATCGACATGGCGTCCCCCAATATGAATATGCGCGACCCGGTTATGTATCGCATTTTACATGCCGAGCATCACCGCACGGGCAATCAATGGTGCATTTACCCGATGTACGACTTTGCCCACGGTCAATCAGACTCGATTGAGGGCATCACCCACTCGATGTGTTCGCTCGAATATGAAAATCACCGCCCTCTGTATGACTGGTTCCTGGATGAGCTGGATATTTTCCATCCTCAGCAGATTGAATTCGCCCGCCTGAACCTGACCCACACCGTCATGAGCAAGCGTAAATTGCGCAAACTGGTTGAAGAAGGCTATGTTGACGGCTGGACCGACCCACGCATGCCAACCTTAGCGGCTATGCGCAGGCGCGGCTACCCGGCTGCGGCAATTCGCGAGTTTGTCGAAACCATCGGCGTTGCAAAATCGGACAGTTTTGTGGAAGTTGAATTGCTTGAACACATCGTTCGCGATAATTTGAACCTGACGGCACCTCGCAGGATGGCAGTTTTGGACCCGCTTAAGGTTGTTATCGATAATTATCCTGCAGATGGTGAAGAAAGCTTTGAAGTGCTCGATTTCCCGCAAGATCCTGAAAATTCCGGGTCGAGAAAAGTGCCTTTTGGTCCCGTAATTTACATTGAACGCAGCGATTTTGAAGAAACGCCACCGCCGAAATACTTCCGCCTCAGTCCGGGACGCGAAGTGCGTCTGATGAACGCCTATTACATCACCTGCACCGATGTGGTCAAAGACGAAAACGGCGAAATAGTGGAAGTGCATTGCACTTATGACCCCGAAACTCGTGGCGGAATGTCGCCCGACGGGCGCAAAGTCAAGGGGACGATCCATTGGGTCGCCGAAAACCATGCGATTGAGGTTGAAGCGCGCCTCTATGAGCAAATGTTTGCAGATGAGCACCCTGAAGACTTAGCCGAAGGTGAAAATTTTATGGATGCCTTCCAAGCCGATTCGAAGAAAGTTGTCAGAGCATATTTGGAACCATCTTTGGCAGAAGCAAAACCGGGAGAAGTTTACCAATTCGTCCGCAACGGCTACTTCACCGTGGATAGCGAAACCTCTAAGCCTGATCAGATGGTCTTCAACCGCACAATTGGCTTAGTTGATAGCTGGGCGAAGATGCATAAATAGTTGATAGTAAAAGTCTGGCGGAGTATGCAAAAAATGCGGATTCTGCCAGACCAATCTCCAAAACTCTGGTAAAATAATGCCACTGTTGGGGCCTGTAGCTCAATGGCGGAGCAGGCGGCTCATAACCGCTTGGTTGAAGGTTCGAATCCTTCCGGGCCCATCATTTTTCCCTCTTTTCCTGCCTTTCTCCAGGCAATCCCTCCGTTATTAACTAAATTACCAAAACAAAGCAATAAATCATACATGCTAATTATATATACTTTTTGTCAGTTTTTCTGACATTTCCTCGTTGAGCTTATTCAAACATTAAACAAAGTTGAACCGGATGTCTTTGCCTCTCTTATAATAAGAGGACAGCCATAATCCGGCCTGACGTCGGAATTTTGAAGAATGGCGATTAACTATTTAGGAGTAAAAATTTTAATGAGTCAAACAGCAATCGTTGCAGGGGGGTGTTTTTGGGGATTGGAGTCGCGTTTTCAGAAACTTGCTGGCGTCCTTGACACCGAGGTAGGCTTCACCGGTGGGCTTCTTGACAACCCGACCTATCGGCAAGTTTGTCAGGATATCACAGGTCATGTCGAGGCAGTAAAACTTGAGTTTGACCCAGCGGTAATCAGCTATGAAAAGCTGCTTGATGATTTTTTCAACTTTCATGACCCCACGCTTTGCCGTGACAACTGCATGTCTCAATCTTCGCAATATGGTTCGGTTATTTTCCCTCT
>CAYVOY010000010.1:0-16567 GCA_964453395.1 uncultured Anaerolineaceae bacterium | reverse complement strand
AGAGCCGGATTCTAAAATTGAAATCCGGCTCTATATTTTTTTCGCTTTCCCGAATGGCTTATCTGGACATGCTGATTTTAATCATTTCGCCTTTTTGGTCGAAGGTCATTCTTGCAAAGTGGTTATGGGCTTTGGACTTAAACTCATATTGTTTTTTCAATGTAACTACATAACGCTGGCTTGCTTTTAGCGGGTCAAACTGGTTGCGGTGTTCTTCAATTTTATCCGGGTCGAGGGTGAAGTTTGAGAGCTGCGGATTAATAGCAACAGTCGCATCGTTTAGCCCGGGGAGATAGTTCTGAATAACGCTTTTTATCTGGCCCAAGATTTCACTGGGCATTTCATCAGCTGCAACAACTAATTCTTCGGGGGAATCGCTGATGGTTTTCAACTCCGGGGTTATGCTCGGTCTGATTGCCGGTTTGGTGACTTCTTTGATGTTTTTCGCTGTCGCCAGAGGGTCGCCATAGAGCACGAAAGAGAGAATGGTTTTCTGGTCTTCACCGTCCAGATAGCCCTGATTTTGGGTCATTTTCTTTGCCAGGGCAAGTTTCGCCTGCATCAGAGCATAACCGGCTGATTGTCCATCGATGATGTATTGCCAAAAATGCCAGGCGAGTAAATCGGCAGCAATCAGTGGTTTGCTGACCGAGCCATAGGAGATACAAGTCGAACCGACAAAAGCACGGCTGCCACTGGCGAGGAAATTGAGAGCGATCGATTCACTGACTCGCTTGCCCAAAATGTTGCCGCCGTAGCAAGCTTCACTCAAAACCAGCGAAGGCGCTGAGCTTTCAGTGCTAAAGTTTTCCGGCAGCAATGCAACCGGATATTCCGGGCCCTGGTTTCGTTTACTCAAATCTTTTTGTCCATACCATTCGGGGGAATCTTCCAAACCGTGCAAATTAAAATAAGCATATTTTGGGTTCTTTATTTGGCCGTTGAGGAGGTTGAGATTCGTATTTGGCGGAGAGGTGCGCAAACGTTCCGGACTGTCGATGACCGAAAAAACTTCCGAAGAGGGCGATTTCCAGACTTCGGCACTGCAAGAGATATTGTTTGAGCGTTTCGCCTGTGTAAAGGAGGCGAAAAGTGTTCTGCTGAGCGTGTCGAAGAATCTGGCAAAGGGGTTGCTCTCCAAAGATTTTTTGTTTTTCACCTTAACGCTGTATTCATTGTTCAAAAAGCGCAATTGTTCCAGAAGGTATCCGGCATCAATTCCCTTTTCATCCGGGAGCCGTCCGACAGGCCATTTTTGGATGAAATAGTTTTCATCGGTTGTGGCATAGGGGTTGTCGGATGGGACGTTGAGATCGCTGTCGTCGGTTGGGTTGGGCAAGCGATGGAAGGGGACAATCTCGTCTCCGCCAACGATTAGAAGCGCGCCGATCATTTCTCCCCGTGATGCTAAAACCTTATCCAAATCAATGAGGGCCAGTTTAAGTTTCCAAGCGTCGGCTTTGCCGATTGCTTCGAGGGCGAATTCCTGGCTGCTTTGCGGGTCATCGGGGATGAAAACAGCACTGTTCCAACCGGAAAGGCTAACCATTTTCAGGGCTAAATCGCGCATCGATTCGATGACAACAGCGGCGGTGTTTTCGCCGTACTTTGCCACCAAATTCTGACGGGAAGTCATAATCACATAATTTGGGAAGCGTCCGTCGCTTTTCATCAGATCCGGTTTTTTGGTTTTGCTGGCGATGCTGGCGAAATCGGCTTCAATTTCTTCGAGAGTTTTTAAGTTCTCAAGTGTTTTAGAATCCTGGCTTGCTTTTACTGATTTGGCTTCTGCTTCTTCGGGGCTCAGCGGGATGGTGTTTTGGTCATTTTCCGGTGGAGGTGTGGCGATATCGCGCAAGAAGAAGGAGCTGGTTGGTACTTCAGAGTAATCTACCGGGATTTCTTCGATGCCCTCTTCTTCATTCTCAAAAATGAAGGGTGAAATTTGAGTCGCCAGGGTGGGTTGTTCTGCCAAAATTTCGCTGGCAAGTTTGCTGCTGACAGGCAGTTCTTCTTCACCGTTGCTGACAAATTGACTCTGTGAGAGGACATTCCAGCCCAATTCAGCGGCAATGTTGGCAGGGACGGGGAGGTCGAGGAAAACTTTTAGGTCTTCGGGCCAAAGCGGTTTGAAATTGTGGTTTGGTCCGAGCAAACGGTTGACAACCTGACCGCTGGCATCGTGGGCAGCGCTCCAATGCAGGCGTTCAACGCCCTGAGCATCCTCGCCATGATGGAGATCGGCGATTGCTGCCAGAATTTTGATTTGAACACAATTTTGCCACTTGGCAGAATAAATTCCGCTCAAAGTTTTTAAAAGTGTGAAGTTTCGGTTGTCCCGGATGATGCGCATATGGAAAATTGCCGGCAGTGCGATTTTTGGATTGTGTGCCAGGGAATCCATCACGGCTTTTTCAGCGGCAGTCAAATCGCCGCTTTCGTAAGCGTTGCGGGCTTGAACGAGGCTGGGCAACCAATCGGCGGTTTTTGTTTTAGCTTGGTTATGTTGTAAATAACTTTTGGCAGCAGCGATATCCGGATTGCTCCCTCTCAAAAGACGGTCAAGCAAGTTGGTGGCTTCGGTAAATTCTGGGTCGAAGTCCAAGATTTTCTCCAAATTACTGGCTGCCATCTCGGTATCACCTAATTCTGCCAGAATCTCAGCATAGTAATAGTTGACCAAAAGGTCCCCGGGATAGCTCGCCAGCCAAATTAGGGCGGCTTGGCGGGCAAACTGATATTCGCGGTTGTTTAGCGCAGTTTGCAAAAGGACGAGGAATTTCCCTCGGTGGACAATCAAAATTTCATCACTTTTTTGTGCGGAATAAGGTTTCATTTTCGGTTTGGTGCCTCCTGGAGGTTGTTTACCAGGTTCAAAGCAACCAGAGCGGCAAGTTGCCGGCGAATGCTTTGGTCTGTTGGGGAAATTTGAGCTGCCTGGCGCAGCATGAATTCTGCGTTTCGATAATCGCGACTTTCTTTGTATGCGGCTGAAGCCTGAACGTACGGACGCGGGTCTTTGCTGACCATAGCGATGGCTTTATGATAGGTTTCAATGGCATTGTTGACTTCACGCCGATCCTGGAAGGTTTGCCCCATTTCGAGATAAGCGTCAATTCGGCTCGGGTCGAGTTTGATTGCCTTATCAAGGCGGGAAATTGCCTGGTCGAGGTTGCCTTTCAAGCGGTCAATTTTACCCAAAGAAAGCAGTGTTTGGGGGTTTTCTTCTGAAATTGCCAAACTTTGCTGAAGTATCTTTTCGGCTTTATCGAGTTGTCCGGCTTCGATTTGATATTCAGCAAATTTGTTCAAGACGGCGATACTGTTCGAGTTTGCATCGGCGAGATTTTTTAATCTGTTCAAAGCTGTATTGAAATTATGCTGACGGTCAAGTTCGATTGAAAGCAATTCAAAGGGGATTGAGTCAGCAACTACGGCTTCCGCCGCCTGAATTGTCAGACGGGCAAGTTCGGGGTTGTTGGCTTCGATTTCCGCTTCTGCTTTTAGCAAGAGCGCTTTCGGATGGTTCGGGTTGCCTTGAAGCGCACGGTCGATTTCAACCATAGCCGGTTCAATTTCTTTCTTTGCCAAATATGACTGGGCGATTGCCAGTAAGTACTCCGGATTTTCAGGGTCAAGCTGAACGGCTTTTTGCCAGCATTGGATGGCGATTTGATGTTCGCCGAGTTGCTGGTTTATTCGTGCCAAAGAATCGAGAGCTTCGGGGTTTCCGGGGAAGAGATCGGATGCTTTGCCAAAGTAATCTTTGGCGGCATGATAATCTTTTTCGAGCAATTTTACATCGCCCAAGAGCTGCCAATAGCGAGCATTTTTGGGTTCAAACCGTAAAGCGGCTTCAAGATGAGCAGCAGCTTCGGGATATTGCTTGGCATCCTGATACATTGTGGCGGCGAATGCATGCCATTCGGCTTCGTCATCCCAACTTTCGAGCGCTCTTTCCATAGCTTCGGAAGCTTTCAGTGGTTCGCCACGAGAGGCATAGGCCAAAATAGCGAGCAAAAGAGGCTCATTTTGCTTCTTATTTAGCAAATTCTCAGCGATTTCAGCACTAATTTGAGGATTCTTAGAAAGGTTGAGGATCGCGTTTTGGGTTAAAACGATTTCGTCATCCTTAAAAGCTTCCATGATTTCGCTAATCTTTTCGGCATCGAGCAAAACAGAAAGGACTTGAGCGGCCTGACGACCGTTTTTGACCAGCTGGTTCATTGAATTTTCTTTGTCCCAATATCCGTTGAAAACGGCTTGCCCAATTTTAAGTTCAGAGATTAGTTGCGAGGGCTTCATGAATTTTCCGGCTGTTGCAATTTTTTCTTCCAGCAATGCTTTCGGATTTTCTTCGGTGTAAAGTTCAGGAAGATGCCTGTCAATATTGAGCAAGAGACCGTTATTGTGCATTCGGGCGTTATCGCTCAAATAAGCAGCGAAGTATTGATTGACAATTGGATTAATCCGTACAATGGAAAGGGCAGCAGCGAAGCAGAGGTTGGCAGTCTGCCATTCCTGAAGCTGCCAAGCGGCAACTGCAGTTGCCAGACAAGCCCAAATCCAATCGAAGTGATGGGCTATCTCAAATGCATGCTTGCTTTGATAGACGAGATCAAATTCAATTGCCTCTTTTGCCTTCTGCAAATCGGCTATCGCTATCTCTCGTTCACCGGACTGTGAAGCGAGTAAAGCACGAACGGCTAAATGGAAGGCAGTTTCGTCTTGGTTGACGAGGAAATGCTCCCAGAGCATTTGAACTTTGGCAAAGTCTCCGGCAATCATAGCGTCCAGACAGAGCAATTGCACCAGAGCAATCCGGCTAAACTGATCTTGCGATTGACTGGCGATGTAATCCAGAATACCCTCCAGCTTTTGGCTGTTGCCGAGGGCTAAGGCCAGTCCGGCTTGAATTTCAACCAACTCCGGATTGTCAGGGTCGAGCTTTTGGGCAAAATCAACATGTTTTTGGGCAGCGTTCAGGTCGCCGGTCATGCGTTCAAGCTGAATTGCTCTCAGCAAAAGACCGGTTTTTGTATATTCAGGGAAACTGCCCATGCTCTCAAACTTAGCCTGACCGTCGAAGCAATCGTTCTCCGGGTTGAATTCCAAATTTTGGACCAAAGGTTTGATTTGCTCCAGAGCGGCTAAAAATTGTTTGTTGGCAGTCAAAACGTCGCTCAATAAAACCGGATAACAGGGATGGTTTCCGAGAGAGTTTGCCAGATCTTCGCAGAGACGCAAGGCTGTTCGTCCGTCTCCCAAACGCAAAATGGAATAAACCAGGTTTTGCGTTTCGCTGAAATCGGGCTGTGGATTGCCGGATATCGCCTGTTGGATAATTTTCGAAGCTTCTTCCGTTTGGTTAAGCTGCAAATAGAGATTGGCAATGTTGACGTATTCTTCGGTTGTTATCCCTTCAATATCCAACATACGGTTGAGCGTCTTTTTAGTTTCTTCTATATCAGCCAGACGGGCATAAGTGCGGGCGAGCGTGAGATAGAGAATTTTCTCCTCAGGCCGCAAATGCAAAGCGTCTTTGAGAACCTGAATGCTTTCTTTCTCGTTATTTCTATCGTTCATAAAAGTACTAAACCACAAGATGTTTTTGACATCGCCCGGAGCAATCTGAAGCGCTGCCCTTGCGATATTGTTAGCTTCTTCTTCCAATTCCGAGCTGCAGTAGCTTTGGGCTAAGGCATAACGCGTATCAAGGTCGTCGGGCTTAACCAGCATGGCTTCTTGTAATGAAGCGAGGCTAATATCATTCATTCCCAAAGCTAAGGCACTTTTGCCAATTTGGTATTGCAAATGATGGTAAGTGCCGGGAGATTTGGCTTGAGGGCTATCGAGCAAACTTAAATAAGTTTGATATGCTTTTTCGTGCTTGCCCAGGGCAGCATCCAAATCTGTTCGCAGCAATAGCATCTCAAAATCCTGAGCGAGTTTGGCCTGATTGTTTTCAAGTGCTTCCGACAAACTTTCGAGTTCTTTTTGGTTTGCCTCTGAACTTTGTTTGTTTAATACCAGCAAACAGGTGGCATAGCTTAAAAGACTGTCTTCATTGTGAAGCGAGTTCCAGGCAAATTGCAAGTAAGGATGAGCGCGCTGTGCATCGTCCATCGCCAGCTGAGTTTGACCAATCACGTAAGCCAGCTCAGGGTCACTGGCATAGTCATCTTCGAGATCTTCGAGGTAAGCCCAGGCTTCCTGGTTGTATGCCTGTTTGAGCAGGGCTGAAGCCAAGGATTTGCGGATTTCACGGTTTGCCGGATCGAGGCTGTGGGCTTGCCTGAGAGTGGCAATCGCATCGGTGGTCTGTTCATTACCGAGGTAGAGTTTACCCAAGGCAGTCAGAATCTGAGGGTCGTCTGGCAAGGCAGCTTTGGCTTTTTTGAGTGCCATAGTTGCTTGTTCATTTTCGCCTAAAGAGGTCCAAATTTTGGCTAAGGAAAGCCAACTGGCTGGTTTTTCGGGGGCAACTTCATAAGCTTGCTCCAAAAGCTGAACAGCGCGACTTTTTTGCCCGGTAACGATTAACGCCTGACAGAGGATAACCAAAGCTTCGCCATCCAAGGGGTCGTTTTTTAAGAAATTTTCAGCGAGCGGGATGGCTTCTTCTGCTTTTCCGGCTTTAATTGCAATTTCTGCATAAGTCAGCAGGTCTTCCCGGGTTGGGATTTGCGCTTCCTTCAAGATTTCCTGATAAATTTCAAGAGCTTTTTCTTCTTGTTTGGTTTGGAGATAGAGTTTAGCCAGATCCTTTTTATTGGTTTTGTTATCGGGTTCAAAAACAGAAAGCAGAACCGATGACTCGATGGCGTCGTCCAGGTTTGCCAGGCGTTGATTGATTCGGGCTGCCAAGCGGATGCTGGGAAGATCGTTGGGTTGCTCTTGCAAAGCTTTGCGGATGTAATCAGCGGCAGTTTTGTAATTTTTTTGTTCGTAGGCGTATTCTGCAGCTTTTAAGGCGTCGCTTTTTTGCTCAAAACGAGAGGCTTTGCCCGGCAAGCTTTTGCGCTGGATAGCAGTATCGAGTGCCGAGTGCACCTCGCCGGATTTGGCGCGCAATTGAGGATAGCGCAAGCCGAAGAGGGCCTGTGTGTTTTCATCCTGAATTTGGTCGAGTAAATCGATTGCCGAATCTATTTCGTTTAGGCTGACTAAAAACTCTGCATATTGATTTCGATATTCATCATTTTCCGGTTCAAGTCGAAGAACTTCTTCCCAGGTTTTGCGGGCTTCTTCAGGATCACTTCTTTCCAATTCGAGGGACATTTTGTGCAGAATGGCAGCCTGTTTACGGTTGATAGCTTTAAATGCGCTATCAAGCGATTCTCGGGCTTTTTGGCCCTGGCCGGCAAATTGATAGAGCGTTGCCATGTTTTGGTAAGCTTCAATGCTGCCGTCGTTGTCCAAATCTTGCAGGAGGAGATTGCTTGCCAGTAGTTTGAGAAAGCTTTCATCAACCAGCGAAGTCAACGCATTTACGCCCGCAACCTTGAGCCTCAGGTCAGCAAACTCAAGCAATTTTACCAGCCTGTCGAACAATTCATTCTCTGCCAGAGGGAGCTTCTTCAGGATTAAAATCAGTCCTTCAGCTAATTCATCTGGATTTTTAACTTCGTCGGTGACGATTAGTTCTTGCAGAAGCCCATTAAAATCTGGAACCATCACCGGTAAGAGACTGATAGGATTCGACCAAGTTGAAATTTTGGTTTTGCCTTCGTTTAGGAAATCGGCAATCCCTGCCCAAGAATTTTCTTTCTGACGATATTCACGTAATTTCAAGGCGAGCAAAGTTGCATCACGCAAACTGGCGGCTTCCAAACCGGTCATACGAACGGTTTCGAGGGTTTTATCGCCCTTTTCGATTAATTCTTCGGGAACATTCAGCGACAAATCTGACCAATCTTGAAGCAATAAATTCTCATCGAGGAAAAATAAAGCTAAATTGCCAGGTTGCCATTTGTCCAGGTCAGCATCGGCAAATTCAAACCAGTTAGCGGGAAGCTCGTGGAGGTCAAGCTCCCGCCAAAGCAAAAAATTTTCGCGATAGCTGGCGATTATTCTTTGACTGGTTTTTTGGTTAAATTGTTGATCCAGTTCTCTTAGCAGCCAATCAATAGACATAATAAGTCCTCTCGTCTACGCTTAGGGCAAAGCCCCAATGAGGGGTTTGATAATAAAGTAAGCTACAGCAAAAAGTGCCAGGCTGAGAAAAACGAAAAAAACACCGATTCCGGAGTTGGACTTTGATAATTCGTTCAGACTGTCGATTAGCAATGAAGCGTTTCCAACCAAACCGGAAACACCATCAGTAATGCCTTTTTCAGCCAGATTTGTTGTCGCTTCTGCAATTCTATGCACGTCTTTGTTTAATGCTTGTTTCGCCAGAATAAAAACACTTAAAACCAGACATAAAATTCCAGCGAGGAATAAAACAATTGATGCGGTAAGTACAATTTGATTTCCATTAGTTGCCATAAAAAAACCTCCAAACAGATTCCTGTTGGAGGTTAAGGTGCAACTACTATGCCAGAGGTAAACTTTGCTGTCAGCTTTTGGCCTTTGGGGTGGCAATATCGAGTGGTATATGTCCGATGTCGATGGTGTCATCGTCGCAAAGTAAAACCGCTCTTTCGATGGCGTTCCGCAATTCTCTGATATTACCGGGCCAGGAATAATTCACCAAAGCTTCCATTGCCAGGGCGTTGACATCGAGGATGTTTTTTCCCATTGTCATGTTGAAACGCTGCAAAAAATAGCCAACTAATTCGGGAATATCAGATTTGCGTTCAGCCAGGGATGGTAAATCGAGGTTGACAACTTTGAGGCGGTAATAGAGGTCCTCACGGAATTCATATTTGGCAATCATTTCTTGCAAATTTCGGTTTGAAGCCGCCACAACCTGAACATCAACTTTAATAACCGTGTTACCACCAACGCGCCTGAAGGAACGCTCTTCGAGAGCTCTCAAAAATTTTGCCTGCAAATCCATCGGCATGGATGAGATTTCATCGAGGAAGAGAATTCCGCCATCTGCAGTTTCCATCAAGCCGTTACGCTTATGGGTTGCGCCGGTAAAAGCGCCGGATTCATGGCCGAAGAGCTCAGATTCAAACATCGTCGCTGGAATCGCCGGACAATTGACATCAATGAAGGGCTTGTTTGATCGGGAACCGTTTTCATGAATAAAACGGGCCATAACTTCTTTGCCCGTACCGGTTGGTCCGGTGATGAGCGTCGAAACAGAGGTTTCGGAAGCGCGGTGTGCCAGTTCGACCATTTGCTTCATTTGGACGTTATTGCCAACGATGAATTTATCCAGGCTGGCTCTGCTGCGCAAAAAATTTAGTTCGCGACGCATCGACACCAGCTCGTCAGCGCGTTGAACGCGTTTTACCAATTCCTGCAAATCGATCGGTTTTACCATATAGTCTTGAGCGCCATTTTTCATTGCATTGACCGCTCTGGTGACAACGTCAAAAGCGGTCATGATAATCACCTGAGGGCGATTTAGCAAACGGGCGACTTCGGGTAACAAATCGGTGCCTTCACCGTCGGGCAGGCCGATATCCAGAATGATGATATCCGTGCCATCCTGACTAATAATTTTACGTGCCTCGGCAAGTGAACCGACTTCCTGCACTTCGTAACCATTGTTACGCAGGAAGTTGGAAACGACCATGCGCGCGGTTTTTTCGTCTTCTACAACTAAAATTGATGTTGCCATATTTCCTCTCATGCTCGCGGAAGCAAGACTTTAAAAACTGTGCCTCCTGGAATGCTTTCTACTTGAATACTACCCTTATGAGTGCTAATAATTCGCTTAATTATCGCTAATCCTAAACCGGTACCGTTAGCTTTTGTCGTTAGGAAGGGTTCAAAAATCCGACCGATGAGTTCCTCCGGAATGCCGGGCCCAGTGTCGGCTATGATTATCTCACATTGTGGAGAATTAGTTATCGATACTGCTGGATTTAAACTGATGATCAGACTGCCGCCATGCTCTTCCATCGCCTGGATTGCGTTGCTAATCAAATTGACGAATACTTGTTCAATTGAACGCAAATCGGCTAGGACCAGAGGGTTTTCCTCGTGGGCACTAAAATTGTAATTGATGTTCAATTTTTTCATTCGCGTATCCCATTTTTCTAATATTTCCGAAATCAATTCAGAGAGATCAACAGGTTGAAAGTTGTATTCCATCGGTTTTGAAAAATTCAGGGTTGAGTCAACCAAATGACTCAGGCGCTGGCAATCATTCAGCAAAGGCTCAATAAGATATGCATAAGGAGCATCGGGTGTCACATTCATTCCAATAAATTGCAAACCAGTTGAAATGCTGTTGATTGGGTTTTTAACTTCATGAGAGAAAATCGCTGAGACTTCTCCGAGGAAAGCCCTTTGTTCCAGCTGCTGGGAATGCACCTGGTTTTTTTCGCTCTCACTGAGGTCGTGGAGAATTAAAACAATGCTGATCACCTTGTCTTCTTCTTTAACTGGCAGACAAAAAATCTGGGCGGGAAAGCAATTCCCCTGCCGTGTGTTGAGGTTGAGGCTTATTGGCGCCATGGTTAAGTTACCTTGCTGGGCGTTTTTATAGAGACCGGATAGGGTATCATTGCCAATTAAAAGCTTATCAACGCTTTGTTGAAAAACATCTTTCGTCGTATAACCGAGCATTGCTTCCGCTGCAGGGTTAAGCTGATTAATCTTCAGTTCCGGTGTCAGGATAATGACCCCTTCATCAAGTTTGTCGGTTGTTACTTTCTGAATGTGCATCAAACTGCGCGCCTTGCGCAAAGAAGCGGCGGCTTGTTCGAGCTTCAAAAGTTGCATCAAAGCTGAACCACTGTGCAAGCCCAAAAGTGTCAGAATGCGAAGGCTCTCATTATCAGGCACAAAGCCAAAACCGCCTGCTAAAATCAAAGCCTGAATTTTAGCATCGACTAAAATCGGGATACTGTAGAGGAAAGACGAATCATTTTTTTCGGCAATCTCTTCAAAAGGAAAGAACTTCGGTTTGCCTCTTTGCCAGAGTATCGTGCTAACCAGCTTTTCCATTTCTGTAAGTTCGAGCTCTTCCGGGAAAGGAAAGGCTAATTCGTTCTTTACTGTCAGATTTTGTTTTAAGACTTCTTCCGTTCTGCGGTAAGTTATCAGATAATCGCATTGGATACTCTTTTTGATAATTTCCGCAGCTTTTTTATAAAGTTGATTGACTTGCTTTTGTTCGTATAGGTCAGTCAGAAGCAAAAGCTTGTCATAGCTATTTTCTTGCTCCAAAAGGTCCTTACGAAGCATATTTTTCTCAATTAGAGGTAAAAACACGAGCAAAACCAGTTGATTGGTGGGGTTAAGTGAATCAACATTCAGCAAAAATGCAAGCATTTCGCCATTAGCTAAGCGGAGTTCGATTTCTCGTGCATTGTCCGGGTTGGGGTTGGTATCCGGTTCCTTAGGAATCAATCCGAGCAAGGGCATGTTTTCCAAATCGGTAATGGTATAGCCACTTAAATTGAGGAAGGCTTGATTGGCAAGCAAGAGTTTATCCTTAGCGCGTTGGTAGATTAAGGCCGGATCGTTAATCCTATTGAGCATTGCCGACATGGTTGAAATGGGCAAATCTTTGCTGATTTCTGTTTCGCCAAATGGGCGTTGTGTCCTCAGATCCACATTTAACCTTTTGATTTTGGCGGGTTCCCGCGCAATTGGGCTGGCAAAATGCCTTCAAGGGAGCGATATTTTGCGACGGTTCGGCGGGCAATTGTGATGCCGTCTTCTTCCAGCTTATCCTTGATTTCTGTATCGGTCAACGGATATTCTTCGTTCTCAATTATTTCTTTAATAATCGTTCTGGGAGAAAGGCTTCTGTCAAAAAATATTGAAAGAGGGACAATTTTACGATTGGGTAACTGAACTGTTTTCCCAGAAACAGCCCGCGAAATGGTCGATTCATGCATATCGAGCTCTTTTGCAATTCTTGCCCGGGTGAGCGGCACCATTTGTTTATCTCCACTGATGATATATTCTTTTTGAATAAGCACTAACTTTTCGAGCAAGAGTTTCATGGCATTTGAGCGCTGCTGGATGCATTTTATCAAAAGCGAAGCTTTTTCAATATCTTCTTTCCATTCGTCAGCACGCGCTTCATCAACTGATTTTGAGCTTTCTTTGAAAAGTTCATTGACTTTTAAGGTGCCACGAACCGGAAGGATGATTTCGACAACCAGAGGATTGCCGGGGATGTCGTTCAGGTAATAAATGAGCACATCCGGTTGATGGAAGGCTTCGGTATTGCCTTCATTCGGATTACGAACATCACCCCAATGGGCACGAGCCGGAAAGGGATTGAGATTTTCGCTGATGAAATTGGATACTTTTTTAATTTGTGCAAGGTTCGTCTTGAGGGCTTTGGCAATTTCCGAAAAATGTTGCTGACTTAATTTTTGCAGATAGTCTGCGATGACTTCACGCGTAAATTCAGGGATTTCGATACTCTCTTCCAGGCTCTCTACCTGGGCAAGCATCGCCTCGGCCGGATTTGCCGAACATGCCCCAATCGGGTCGCAACGCTTGAGTAAGTCGATTACCGCTTTAACTTCGCTCGGCAAGCGATGGTGATAGCGGGCAACTTCGAATGGCGTGATGGTCAAAAAACCGTCGTCATCGAGGTGATTAAGAATGTAAGCCGCCAGCAAACGGTCCTCAACGCGTAAATCGGCCGCGGCTTGTTTGAGAATATAAGTTGGCAAATCAATCAATTCCGACGCGTAGGGCTCATCGGGAATTTCGCCCATGCCACTGCTACTTCCGTTGTAAAAATCTTCACGCGGAGAGATAAAGACAATTGCTTCATCGGAATCTTCAAACTTAGGTTGGCTGCAAATTGGACAAGAACCGGTTGGAGGAAGCAGGCGTTTGCAAGTTGGACAGCGGCGCTCTTCGACCAGCTCGAGCGCAGGATTATTTGATAATTCGGAGTCTATTTTTTGTTGTAGCTCTGCGGCATTGAGGCTGAGCAGCGCCATAGTTTGCGCCAAATGGGCGGAAGCTTGGATGGTGGGTAGCTGCGTTTGGTGTTGATACATAATTTCCTCTGTTAGCAAGGACTAAAAGGCAGCCCCGCTTGCAAGAATTATACCAGAGAATTTTGGCAGTTTCCCTTTTTCTGTTTTTCGTTTCCTACACCCCGTCTTTTGGTTCAAGGGCTTTGATCCCGTTTTCAACCTGAGAGAGGATGCGTTTGAGTTCGTGCTGTAAACTACCAAGAGTGTCAGCGACGTATTGATCCGCATCGCGCATGGTTTCTTCGGCTTCACGCATTGCCTGATTAGTGATATCTTCTGCTTTTGCCAGAGCAGATGCGTAGATATCGGATTTTTCAAGCATTTGGTCTTTTTTTTCTTGCGCGATTGAGACTGTTCGGTTGGCTTCTTCTTGTGCCTGGGCTAAAATCCGGTCTTTTTGAACATTGACTTGCTGTGCTTTTTTAATTTCTTCAGGGATGGAAATTCTCATTTGGTCAATGATATCCATAAAGGCATTTTCATCCACTGCGACTGAGCGCGAAAAGGGTACCGGTTTGCTATTGTTAAATAACTCTTCCATACGGTCTACCAAATGTAAAATATCCATGATTTCCTCCGAATTAGTTCCTAAAAATCTTAGTCTAATCTTATTTTAACGCAAAATTGTCCAAAACCAGTCAATGTAAGCCTTTATTCCTGGGCTCCTAATTCGGCATATCGTTTCAGGAGTGCCTGATTGACATGGGGCGGGACCATGCTGGAAACATCGCCACCCAAGGAAACAATTTCTTTCACTGTCGAAGAGGAGATAAAGGTGTTTTCCTCATCGGTAATCAGGGCAACGGTGTCAATATCATCGTATAAACGACGGTTTGCCAATGCCATGCGAAATTCAAATTCAAAATCTGAAAAAACCCGCAAGCCACGTAAGATGGCGGTTGCACCGATTTCTTTCGCATAGGCAACGGTTAAACCGGAGTAGCCGGTAACTTCAATGCCTTCAATGTCCCGGACTGCTTCGCGGACGAGCTCCATCCTTGTGTTGGGGTCAAAGAGCAAGTTTTTATTGGGGCGGTCGTAGACTGCGATTACAACCAAATCGAACAATTTTGTTGCACGTCTGGCAATATCAATATGACCGTAGTGAATAGGGTCAAAACTTCCGGGAAAAACTACTTTTTTCATTAACTTACGTCTCCTGCGCCGTCGGTTTGAGGCCAAAAGGCAAGTACGGCGGCTTTCAAATCCTGATGATTAGGGGCTTCCAAATCAGGGTCTTTTTCGATAATTCTTGTGGCAATTTCGCGGGTTTCTTTAATGAGGGCGATGTCCGCTAAATTAGCAACCTGGAGTTTCATTTGACCGGCTTGACGTGTGCCTAAAAAGTCGCCGGGGCCCCGTTCCTCAAGGTCAACCTCTGCCAGTTTGAAACCGTCGTTCGTTTCGGTCATGACTTGTAAGCGACGATTTTCGGCAGCGTTATCGTTATCGGGAATCAAATAGCAATAGGACTGTGCTTTTCCCCGGCCAACCCGACCGCGGAATTGATGGAGCTGTGATAAACCAAAATGGTTTGCGCCTTCGATGACCATCAGGCTTGCATTTGGAATATCAACACCAACTTCTACGACGGAGGTTGAAACGAGAATGTCAAACTCTTTGTCTCTGAAAGCGAGCATGACGGCATCTTTTTCAGAAGGTTTCAGACGACCATGCACCAAACCAACTTTCAGTTCAGGGAAAATGTCATTTTGCAAGCGTTCGCGTTCGTCAACAGCGGCTTTGACTTCATCGTTATCACCGGCTTCGACCAAGGGATAAATGATGAAAGCCTGATGTCCTTGTGCGACTTGTTGTCGAATTTTGTCATAAACGCGTTCACGTTCGCTGGGATAAATGATCATGGTTTGAACGGGCAAACGACCGAGGGGCAATTCATCCATGATGCTGACATCCAAATCACCAAAGATTGTGAATTGGAGCGAGCGCGGAATTGGGGTTGCGGTCATAACCAGCAGATGGGGGTTGTCGCCTTTGTTTCGCAAAGCAGCCCGCTGAGCAACGCCAAAGCGATGTTGTTCGTCGACTACAATCATTTGTAAGTTTTGGAATTGAACCGGATCTTCAATCAGAGCATGCGTACCAATCAGCAATTTGACGAAGCCCGATTCCAAGCCGGCATGAATTTCTTCGCGTTCGGCTGTGCGTGTGTCACCGGTGAGTAAGCGCACCTGACCATCTTGAAGAAAAGCCGGATGCTCTTCGCTGCCTGTCGTGAGCAAGTTTTTGATGGTTTGGAAGTGTTGTTCGGCTAAAATGCCGGTTGGTGCCATCAAGGCGGCTTGGGGTCCGGATGCAATCACCATTGCCATTGCCATTACTGCGACAATCGTCTTACCGGAGCCGACATCACCTTGCAAGAGGCGATTCATCGGTCTGGTTTGAGCGATGTCATTGCGAATTTCGTCGAGAGAGCGGTTTTGTGCTCCGGTCAGGGCATAGGGCAAAGCTGCGCTTCGTTCTGCCATCCATTCGTCCGAAACGGTATAAGGATGGCTGATTAATTGTTGCCACTGGCGTTTTTGTTGCAAGACGCCTAATTGAAGCATCAAAAATTCGTCGAAAGCAAAGCGTCTTTGGGCGGCTTTGAGGTTTTCGTAGTTTTCGGGAAAATGGATTTGCAGCAGGGCATCGGTCGTTTTCAGGACGCGGGTATCTTCGCGTATTTCTGTTGGCAAAAAATCGTTGACGCGGGGAGCCCAATAGCGAACCGTGTTGAATTGGGTGCGGCGTAACCAGCGCTGGGTGATTTTTGCGGTGAGGGGATAGACCGGAACGATGCGGTTGGTATGTAATTGGGTTTTGTCGATGGTCTCGTAGTCCGGGTTCCAGATTACCGGACGCCCGAGGTAGGTATCAATTTTGCCCGAGATGGAAATAAAGAGATCTTTTTTCAAGTAGCGGGTGTGCCATTCCTGATTCATCCAGAGCAGACGCAGGCTCCCGGTTGTGTCTGAGACAACCGCTTCAACGAGGGGACGCCCTTTTTTTGTTTTGAAGGAATCAACACTGACAACCCGGGCTAAGATGGTTACTTCTTCGCCAAATTGAAGCTGATTGATGGTTTTGAGCTGGGAATAATCATCATAACGGCGGGGAAAAAGATAGAGAAGGTCTTTAATTTTGTGAACACCAAGTTTTACCAGATGGGCTGCTTGTTTTTCGCCGACGCCGCGAATGACGCTGACAGGGGCTTCTAAGCCAAATGTTTCATCGGGCATGGGCTTGCTGGCGATTTCGCGCAAACGGGTGTTAACTTTGGAGTGTACCACTTGAATTTCGGGTTCGGTTTGCTTTTTTTGCGCTTTGCCTGGGGCAGGGGCAGTCTGGTTTTTTTGATAAACCGGTTTGCTTGTTTTCTTTTCCTGAGGCTTGGAACTGACATTTTTTGGCTCATTCGAAGGAGGAGAAAAGCGATATAGTTTTTCGCCGGGGTTTGCATCAGGCAAGCTTGGCAGGGGGATTGA
>CAYVOY010000009.1:9727-16689 GCA_964453395.1 uncultured Anaerolineaceae bacterium | reverse complement strand
TTATCGTTTCCGGAGAATCCGGGGCGGTTTCACTGGGCGCTTTGATGTATACGATGAATTATGAAGGAGCCCGGGAATTGCGCGAAGCGATGGGTCTGAATGAGGACTCGCAAGTCTTGCTGATTAATTCGGAAGGCAATACTTCACCGGATGAATTCCGTCAGGTGGTTTGGGATGGGCTTATGCCGGTTCCGACAGAATACCGGACAAAATTCACGGATGAAGAATAACAATAAATAAATCTGTGCTTGCTTTTTGATGATCTCAATCGAAAAGCAGGCACAGCAGCGTTAAATGCTTTAGTGTCACTGTGTCACAAATTCTGCAAACACCCCAATTTACTGAAGAAGTCCCGGAATGGATCAGACAAGCTCTGCATACGGGAACGACAGATCATGTTTCCAACCCCCGACCAAAATTGGGCGAGGTTGTCAAAATCCGCCTGGAGCTGCCGGCTGTCGGCAAGCCTGACCAGGTAGTTTTGCGGACAATCCCTAATGGCGAACAGCAATTGGCGAGTATGCGCTTTCTCAAAAAACAGGGCAAAATGAACATTTGGGAAGGGGAATTGGTGGTCAACGAGCCACGTGTTCCCTATCGTTTTGCGATTCAAACCGAGGGGCGGATCTGGTGGTTGAACGCATTGGGCGCGAGCCGCTATATGCCGGTTGCGCCTTTTGATTTCCTGCTTTTGGCAAACACAGAAGAGATTGATTGGTTGAGCAAATCGGTTTTTTATCAGATTTTCCCGGACCGCTTTGCAAATGGCGATCCGACGAATGACCCAAACGGTGAAATTGAAGGCTCAGGTGGAGTTCTTCGAAAAACCTATCCCTGGGGAGTGCCGGGCGAAGCGAGTCGAACAAAGATTCCTTTTTATGGCGGTGACCTGAAGGGGATTGAGCAGCATCTTGATTATTTAGAGCGCTTGGGAGTGAACGCACTTTATCTCAACCCGATTTTTAGCGCTTACACTAACCATCGCTATGATGTTGTCGATTTTCGCAATGTTGATCAAACTTTAGGCGGAAACGAAGCGCTGATTTCTCTGCGTCAGGCTTTGGATGAGCGAAAGATGAGGCTCATTTTGGATATTGTTCCTAATCACAGCGGAGCAAGGCATCCTTGGTTTATTGAAGCTAAACAGGAGCCAACTAGTCCAAAGCGGGCTTCTTATTTCTTTGACGAGGCGGATAATTACGTTTCCTGGATGGGTTTTGGCAGTTTGCCCAAATTGAATTACAGTGATCCCAAGTTGCGAAGCGAAATGTATGAGGATGAAAAGAGCGTTTTTGCAAGCTGGCTTTTGCCTCCTTATAATATTGACGGCTGGCGGGTGGATGTTGGCAACATGTTGGGGCGCTTGGATGAGCAACAATTGGATGGCGAAGTGCTTCCGGCAATTCGTAAGGCGGTTAAAGCCGCTAAGGCGCAAAGTTATTTGATGGGCGAAAATTTCTTCCAGGCAACCGGACAATTGCAAGGCGATGCCTGGGATGGCGTGATGAATTACAGCGGTTTTAGTGATCCTTTGCTCAATTGGCTAAGGGGTTTTCAAATTCATGCCCTGGGCAATAAAACCGTTTTAGATTCCGAAAAGTCTTTTGGCAGTGATCAGCTGGTGAGAACCTGGCAGGAGAATCTGGCAGCAATCCCCTGGTCGATTGCCTTACAACAGTTCAACTTGCTCGACAGTCACGATACGGAGCGTTTGCGAACGAGATTAAACGGAGACGAAGATCTGATCCGGCTGGCGGTGATGGTTCAATTTACTTTTCCCGGCATTCCATGCATTTATTATGGCGACGAAATTGGTTTGGCAGATGAAGAGGGCTTTGCGCAACGAAATTGCTTCCCTTGGGATGAAAGCCAATGGGACGCTGAGCTGCTGGCTTTTTACCAAAAGCTGATTGAACTGCGTAAAAATAGTGAGCTTCTGGCGAAGGGAAGTTTTCAGGTCTTGTATTGGGATGATGATTTGTTTATTTACCAACGTCAGTTGCATGGCGAACGGATTATCCTTAGCGCATGTAAAACCGAACAAAAGGAAGGCTTTGTTCTGCAAACTGATTTGGTTAACCCAAAGCGGGCAGAGAAGTTGAAGAACCTCTTCAGTGAAGAAGAGCTTGAAGTTGAAGTTGGTCAGTTGCGCTTCCCAAGCCTTAAACGCGGTGGCGCAATTTGGCTCTAAGCGCTCGTCTTCGCTTATAATCAGCCTATGGGTGCATCAGAAGGAAAGGAGCAAAAGTCCGAAGATAAATCGGAAAAGCCTGCAAGCAGATTGCTCGAACGGTTGAGACGGCTTTATCATCGGGTAAACAAAGCCAGTGGGGGAAGCCTTGGTGTTATTCGCCATGCGTCTACTAATTTTACCTTGATGCGCGGTCCCGAAGCGGCGGCCGGGCTTTCATATTATGCGCTTTTCTCAATTTTTCCGGTTTTGATCGCAGTCATTTCAATTGGGTCGAACTTTGTTTCCATTGATGTGGTTAAAGAAAGAATATTGCAAGCTCTCCACGAGCTTATTCCTGTTTCGGCGGATTTTATCAACAATTTAGTCAGTGGTGTGCTTGAACAGCGGGGAACGGTAACGATTATCGCATTAATCACCTTGATTTGGTCCGCCAGTAATGTTTTTGACAAACTGATTCGCAATGTCAACCGGGCTTTTCCCCATGGACAAAAGGCTGGCTTTCTCCAAAACAGGGCAATGGCAGTTGTTATGGTTTTGGTGCTGATTTTACTTTTTGTTGGATCACTGTTGATTAGTTCCATCAAGGGCTTTTTTGACCTGGACAAAATTCTCATTGGGGGAGTTGGTTTTACGCAAACCAAGCTTTACGCCTGGGCACGCTTTTTATTGCCCATATTGATTAAATTTTTGTTCTTTTGGGCGGTATATAGCTGGGTTCCTCTTCATGCAGAAGTACTTTTCCAGGCAAAGCTGATTGGAGCCCTGGTAGCAGCAGCTTTATGGGAGCTGGCAACGCGTGTGCTCGGTTGGGCGATTTCAGCCGGATTTGCGAATTATGAAGTGGTTTATGGCTCGCTGTCTTCAATTATTTACCTGATGACCTGGCTTTACCTAACCGGCTTCATTATTTTTTGGGGTGCACATCTGACCCATGCTATCAATTATCAGATGATGCATGATAAAGAAGACAAGCAGCAGAAACTAAATCAAAGCATGGAGAGTGGCAATGATTGAATTATCGATTTGTATCCTGAACTATAATTCAAAAAGCTATCTTCGGGATTGCCTGGACTCAATTCGCACTTTTCCGCCAAAGGGTGAATATGAAATTATCGTTGCAGATAATGGTTCGACTGATGGAAGCTTACAAATGCTTGAAGAGGAATATCCTGAAGTTCAGCTGATTCGCAATCAGGAAAATTTGGGTTTCACCAAACCGAACAATCAAATGTTGCATTTGGCGAAAGGTGAGTTTTTGCTCCTGCTCAATCCGGATACGAAGCTAATTGAAGATTGTTTTAACCCGCAGCTCGATTATCTGAAAGCACATCCTGAGGTGGGGATTTGTATTCCGAAGGTCTTGAACGCAGACGGCAGTTTTCAGAAACAGTCGCGAAGAGGGGAACCACGCCCTCTGGAGGTTTTTGGTTATTTCACCGGTTTGGGAAAACTCTTCCCAAACAACAAGCGTCTGAATGGTTATTTAATGTCTTGGCTGCCGGAAGATGAAATTGCCGAGGTCAAAGCCGTCTCCGGTTCTTGCATGTTTATCCGGCGGGAGACCTGGCAAGCGGTGGGGGATTTGGACGAAACCTTTTTTGCCTTTCAGGAAGACAGCGACTATTGCATCCGAGCTGGAAAACTTGGATGGAAGGTGGTTTACCTGCCGATTAGCCGAATTATTCACTATGGCGGCAAAGGCGGCTCGGGCGTAAAACCCTGGAAAAGCATATTTGAGTGGCACCGCTCTTATTATTTGTTTTATAAGAAGCATTATGCAAAAGAATACTTTTTCTTATTCAATTGGTTTTATTATTTTTTGATGCTTCTAAAATTTGCCAGCGCGCTTTTGATAAATTTGTTTAAGAGCTAAAACACTTTTTCTGCTCCATTCATAAAAAATATTCGACAGATTATTGATTTCCCGGCGATTTTGAACAAAATTAGAATCAAGCAGCCGTAGTTGGCTGGCTTGAGGATAACGATATGAAAAATGTAAATGCAGAAAAAGATAATGGTTTTTCAGATTTTGAAAAAGGGGCAATGAAAGAACGCGCTAAGGAATTGAAGCAGGCGAAGAATAAAGAAGCGAACGAACAAGCTGTTTTGGAAAAAATTGAAGAATTAATCCCAGAAGATCGACTAATTGCCAGTTCATTAGCTGCGATGGTCAAGGAAAGCTTTCCGGCTTTAGCTTGTCGGACTTGGTATGGCATGCCGGCATGGACTAAAGACGACAAAGTTTTGTTCTTTTTTCAAGGTTCAGAGAAATTTGGCTCACGTTATTGCACCTTAGGCTTTAGCGATTTGGCAAAGTTGGATGAGGGTTCGCTTTGGCCCACTTCTTATGCGATTACCGAGTGGGATGAAGAGCTTGCTGAGGAGGTAAGAGGCTTGATTGCAAAAGCGATTGGATGATGCAGATCAATCAGTAGACTCACTTTTGATAAATTTGTTCAAGAGCTGAGTTGATTGAATCATATGTAGGTCGGAATCCGCTTTTGTTGCGGACTCCGACGAATTTAGTTTGTAACTACAGATATTATTATTTGCTCATTCTCAAAATTTCAGCAACGTCTTCGGGGGTGACGTCGCGGTGTTCGCCGCGCAAGAAGCCCTCGGCAACCAATTGTTCCTGAACCTCATGGGCGACCAAATTGGGGTTGAGGTTGTAAGCCGTCAGCGTCGTGGGCATATCAAGCGAATGGAAAAAGTCGCTCAAGGCTTCGATGGTCCGGTTGAGGCGCTCATCTTCTGTGCCACCGCTTACTCCCAAAACGCGTTCGCCATATTGGAGTAATTTTTCAGCTTTCTGCTCAAGTTTATAACGCAGCAACCAGGGCAAAACCACAGCCAGCGATTCGGCATGGGCTAAATCATAGATGGCGGTCAGGGTGTGACCAATCCCATGGGTGCTCCAGTCTTGCGGAACGCCGACGCCAATCAGGTGATTGAGGGCGTTGGTGCAGACCCACATGAAGTTTGCGCGGGCGTTATAATCCGGCGGATCAGATTGCATGGCAGCGGGTGCAATTTCATGAATTGCCAAAAGCAGGGCTTCTGCCTGACGATCCTGAACGGCTGAACCGGTGGGGAAGGTTAGGTATTGTTCCAAAACGTGGACATAGGCATCCACCAAACCGTTGCGGATTTGCTTTTGGGGAAGCGAAAAAGTGACGGTTGGGTCAAGAATTGAAAAAAGTGGGAAGACTTTGTCACTGGCAAAGGAGAATTTTTTGCCAAGTTGACGGTTTGAGACAACACTGTTCCTGTTCATCTCGCTGCCGGTTGCAGGCAAAGTGAGGACTGCGCCAATCGGGATGGCTCGTTTGAGGTTGGCTCCCAAACCGTTGGCGAGGATATCCCAGGGATCGTTGCCGTTATAGCGGGAAGCGACCGAGATAAATTTTGCACCGTCAATGACTGAACCGCCGCCAACTGCCAACAAGAAATCAATTTCTTCTTTTCTAACCAGCTGGACTGCTTCCATCAGGGTGGCATAATCGGGGTTTGACTCGATACCGCCGAATTCAAAAACCTCATGCTTGGTTAAGGCTTCGATAACTTGCTCATAAACGCCGTTTTGTTTGATCGAACCACCGCCATAGAGCATCAAAACGCGTTTCTTTCTGGGAATTTGTTTGCTCAAGCTGGCGATTTTGCCTTTACCGAAAATAATTCTCGTGGGATTGTAAAACTCGAAATTCTTCATCATCATCTCCTTTTAACCTTGGCTGTTTGTGTATTAGCTTTTAATGGTAACAGAGTGCTGAAAACAGGCATCAGTTAACTGTTTACACATGCAATCTGTCTAGTGAAGATTGTAATCTTTTAACTGAAATCTGCAAACTTAGCGCATTAGGTCTGGCATGAAGCAATCAGCAAAGAGCTGTCTCTTTCGGCTTTTCTTGACGGAAACCGCTATAATTATTGGGCAAGGCTGAAATATTCGAAGCGATGCTTGCGTAAATTTTTAATAATGTGAGGATAGTGAGATGAATGATAAAGAAAAAAGAATTAACAATTTTACAGAGCTGAAATTTGGCTTGTTCGCACATTATGGTCTTTATTCGCTGCTCGGAAAAGGCGAATGGGCATTGAACGACTTACGCTTAGATAAATCGGAATATGAAAAACTCCCTAAGCGATTTAGCGCAGAAAGGTTTGACGCCAATAAAATCATTTTAGAAGCAAAAAATGCGGGAGCAAAATATTTTGTGTTAACCACAAGGCATCATGATGGGTTTTCCCTATATGATACTCAAGGAATAAACACTTATGACGCCCCACATAGTGCTTGTAAGAGAGATTTGGTTTATGAATTTGTGGATGCATCCGCGAAGCATAATGTTAAACCATTTTTTTATCATACGATGTTTGATTGGTATACCGGTCGGGGCGAGATGGATATGAGTGAATATTTGCAATATTTGCGAGCATCGGTCGAGGTTCTTTGCAAAAATTATGGGGATATAGGTGGATTCTGGTTTGATGGCACTTGGAGAGAGAAAGGGGATGTTTGGGAACTTGACAAGTTATATTCCATGGTTCGAAAATATCAGCCCAATACAATCATTACAAATAATTCAGGGCTTGATGCGCGTGGTGAACTGCTGCATAAAGATATTGATTGTGTAACTTTTGAACGAGGCCGGCCCGATAAGTCCGTAAGTGATGCCCACGGTACGAAAATTGCCGGAGAAATGTGCGAAGTCATTCAAAGTCACTGGGGCTATGCAAAAAATGATATCAACTCAAAAAGCATGGC
>CAYVOY010000009.1:0-9627 GCA_964453395.1 uncultured Anaerolineaceae bacterium | reverse complement strand
TGTAAGCTTCGAACAGGAGAATGGAGATCTTACTATTTATCCTAACAAATTTGAATATGGCACAGATTTAATCGTTCGGGTTGCAAAAGCGAAATAGATTATAAATTTTCTATATTGGCAGGCAGCAAACTGATTATTCCGATTTCGGATGGTAGTGAACGTGGACTGCGCGGACGAATTCGAGGTTTTTGAGGATGCATTTTTCGACTTCGTCGGCCGTTTCGTGCCCCTGGCGGACGGTGATTTCACCATCGACGCCTATGGTGATGTTGATTACCATATATTGCCCAAAACGATGCGCCTGGATGCTTTCAATTTTAGCCAAACCCGGAATCCCGACTAAAAGCTTGCGAATTCGCGCATCGAGGGCTTTCCCAGGGACGGTATCCATCAGGATGTCGGTAGAATCGCGCAAGATTTGAATCCCTGAAATGAGGAAGATGACCGCCACAATCGCACCGGCAAGGGGGTCTGCCCAATAGAAACCAAATTGACTTGCCAGGGTACCGGCAACCACGGCAAAAGCTGAAAGGATGTCGTTTCGGTGATCAAGTGCCATTGCCAATATGGTTGGATTATCCGTTTTATCTCCGATTTTCTTGGTGTAAAAGTAAAGGGCTGCCTTGAGCAGGATGGTAAAGATGGCGACATAGAGGGCAATCGGACTGACCGGGTTGAAATCTCCGGGATTTTGAAAATAATCTATCAAAGTTGAGATAGCATTCCAAAAAATGGTAAATGCGGCAGTGATGATGAAGGCACTGACAACCAAAGCTCCGATGCTTTCATACTGGCTGTGCCCATAGGGGTGTTCATCGTCGGCTGGTTTTTCTGCTGAGCGTACAAAAATACCAACGGCGATATTGTAGACGATATCCGAGGTTGAATTAATGCCATCTGCGAGAAGAGCGGCAGATGTGCTAAAAATACCAACAATCGTTTTGAGCAAGGCTAAGAAGATGTTGGCAAGCAAGGCAAAATTAATTGCCCGTGAGCTCAATTTGGCGCGTTCACGCGAATCGGTTATCATACCGCCTGCTTCCGGGTTTTGCATTGTCATTATTTGTCGAGGCCAACCGCTTTTCGAACCCGGGCAAGTACCGGACGAGCTAAGTCGCGTGCTTTTTCGGCACCTTGATCGAGAATTTGGTCAAGCTCAGATTTGTTTTCCATTAAATAGTTAAAGCGTTCGCGGGCAGGCTGGAAAGTTTTTAGCATGCTTTCGAAAAGCTCTTGCTTGAGCGTTCCATAGCCTATACCGCCGTTTAGATATGCCTGGCGGACTTCTTCAACGCGTTCGGTTGTGCCAAAGTGTTTGAAAATTTGGAAGAGGTTGCAAGTGTCGGGGTTTTTGGGCGCTTCGGGCGGGGTGCTGTCGGTAACAATGCGCATGACTTGTTTGCGCAGAGCTTTTTCTTCGGCAAAAATTGGCAGCGTGTTGCCGTAACTTTTGCTCATCTTGCGCCCGTCGATGCCGGGGATGGACTGAACGTCTTCAGCGATGATGCCTTCGGGGACTTTCAGCGTTTTGCCGTAAATCCGGTTGAGGTTGTCGGCGATATCGCGGGTGATTTCGACATGTTGTTTTTGATCCATGCCGACTGGCACAACGTCCGAGTTATATAGAAGGATGTCAGCCGCCATCAGAATGGGATAGGTGTAAAGCCCCATATTGACGCCAAAATCAGGGTCGTGATTGGCTTCCTGGTTTTTATCTAGCATGGCTTTATAGGCATGGGCACGGTTCATCAAGCCCTTAGGCGTGACGGCGGAGAGGATGGTGGTCAACTCCGGTATTTCGTGAATATCTGACTGGCGAAAGAAAATTGCTTTTTCGGTATCGAGGCCAAAAGAAATCCAGGATGCGGCGACTTCGTAAATCAATTGTTGCAGTTCTTTTGGGCTGGGGTTGCTGTTAAGCGCATGCAAGTCTGCGACGAAATAGAGCCCGAAATATGATTCGGTCAGCGCCAGGGCGGGCTTGATTGCGCCAAAATAGTTGCCGATATGGATGTTTCCGGTCGGCTTGATACCGGTTAGCGAAATTTTCATGAGTTTACTCCTCTTTCTTATGGGCTTGAATTATAAAGGATTTTTCCTAAAAGCGGGGAAGGCATAGAGCTTAATACAGTCGGAAGAAAAGGTTTTGACTCTCAAACTACGTTTAAAATGCTGGGCTTAGTTAGCAGCATTTGATTTTGAAAAACTATAAGAATTGTGTTAATTTCGAATCTTGTCGCCATTTGTTTTTGACAACATCCGATTTATCTGGCATAATAGGCCAAGGCTTGCGCGAGCAATGTCAAATTTAATTCAAGGATAACAGCATAGTGGAATTTGCCCAAGACGGAAACAGAAATCACGGAACTATCATTAGACTCGTTGGAGTTGTCGTAGACGTTGAGTTTGCATCTGGCGATTTACCATCAATACATAACGCCTTGTCTGTAAAATTACAGGATGGCGAAGAATTAATTCTCGAAATCCAGGAACATGTTGGCACTAAAACCGTCCGCGCAATTGCGACCGGACCAACCGCCGGTCTGCGCCGGGGGATGGAAGTCATTGACCTCGAAAAACCGATTGAAGTGCCGGTTGGCCGCCAAACATTAGGACGTTTGTTTAATGTTTTGGGTCAACCAATTGACGGCAAAGGTCCAATTGAGATTGACCGAGTCGCTCCCATTCACAAAAATGCACCTGCAATCAGCGAACAAATTGTTTCGCACGATATGATCGTTACCGGTATTAAGGCAATTGATCTGCTGACGCCTTATCCGCGAGGCGGCAAAGTCGGTTTATTTGGCGGTGCCGGTGTTGGCAAGACCGTTTTGATGCTCGAATTGATGAACAACACGATTACCAAGAGTTCCGGAATTGTCGTCTTTGCCGGTGTGGGAGAGCGCAGCCGCGAAGGTAATGATATGTGGCTGGATATGAACGCATCCGGTTTGATTGATTCCACAATCCTAACTTTTGGGCAGATGAATGAACCTCCCGGAGCGCGTTTGAGAGTGCCATTCACCGCTTTGACAATGGCAGAATATTTTCGTGACGAAGAAAACCGTCCGGTTTTGATTTTTATCGATAATATTTATCGCTTTATCCAGGCTGGTTCTGAGGTTTCGGCACTTTTGGGCCGCCTTCCCTCCGAAATGGGTTATCAACCAACGCTTGATTCAGAAATGGGCTCTTTGCAAGAACGGATTACCTCAACCAGCAATGGCAGCATCACTTCCGTTCAGGCGGTTTATATTCCGGCTGATGACCTGACCGATCCGGCTGTGGCGGCAACTTTTTCGCACTTGGATGCGACCACAGTGCTTTCGAGACGTTTGGTTTCGATGGGTATTTATCCGGCAATTGACCCCTTGCAGAGCACATCAAACCTGCTTGCGCCCGAAATTGTCGGGACTGAGCATAACGACGTTGCGATGCAGGTTCGGGCAACTTTGGCGCGTTACGATGAATTGCAAGATATGATTGCGATTTTGGGTATGGAAGAGCTTTCCCTTACTGACCAACAGACGGTGATTCGTGCCCGACGTATCCAGCGATTTTTGTCGCAGCCTTTTATTGTTGCCGAAACCTTTTCGGGCCAACCCGGTATTTTTGTGCCTTTGGAAGAAACCATTCGCGGTTTTAAAGAAATTTTGTCCGGCAAGCATGACGAATTACCCGAACAAGCTTTTTATATGGCCGGTACAATCGATGACGTTTTGAAAAAAGCAGCCGCGATGGAAGCCACAGATTTGGCTGAAGAGGAAAAGGCTGATGAGTCAGCCTGATGCTAAAAGACTTAAACTCGAAGTGCTGAGTTTGGGTTCAGGTGGATTGAATGTGGAAGGAATTAGCGCCATGCAAGTTTGGCTGGCGGATGGCTCCTGGCTGGGGCTGCACCCCGGGCATGCGCCTTTGGTGACGGCAACCGCAGACGGCGAGCTGAAATATCGTCAGGATGGCGAAGAGATCATTGTTCAGGTTCGGGGTGGGATTCTCACTCTGAAAGATGACACGGTGAGCATTTTAACAACACACTAAGAGGATGCTTTGACTGAAGAGAAAGGTCCCGAATATCTCGAGGACAGGCTGCTTGGAAAGGATGGCAATCCCTCGCTTAGGAAGCGTCGCCTGCTAAGCGGCCGCGATTTGCGAGCCTCTACGATTGGCTGGGAAATTGCTATACCGCTGATTTCCGGACCTTTTATTGGTTTTTTGCTTGACCGCAGGCTGGATACTGGCGTAAGGTGGACGATTATCTTGCTAATTGTGGGCTTGGTTGCGGCAATTACCGCTGTGATCAAGTATGTGCAATATGAGTTTTATTTAATGAAAAAAGAATTGAAAGCGGACGAAGAAAAAGGAATTAAGAAAGTTTGGCGAAATTACGATGATGAAGAATGATGTAAACCTGCTCTGGATAGTCTTTTGGGCTTTGATTGGTGTAGCTGTTTCACTGCTTTCTTTCAAGTTGCTTAAAAAGAATGTTGAGAAGATCAAGCCGCCCCAAGCAGACGAAAATCCAAAAATTGGAAAACTTATCTTTCAACGGTTCGGATTTTTGCTCATTATCGGCTTGCTTATCTATCTCGCTTTGCGCACTGAGCCGCTTGGTGCAGTCGCTCTGGCAATCACCACCACAGTGGCAACCTGGATTCAGGTTTTAGTGATGAATTCGAAATTAAAAAAACAAGAGGAAAGACTAAAGGAGACAGATTTTGGACGTAATTGAACACCCGATTGTCTTTACCCTATTTGGGATAATGCCGATTAGAGATACGGTGGTTTACACCTGGTTGGTTATGGCAGGGATTATTTTGCTGGTTTTGTTGTTAAAATTAATTAAACCGAATTTTTTGGAATATATCCTGGAAATGATTATCAGCATAGTGGATGATGCCATGGATGTGGACGATTTGCATCCTTATATTCCATTTTTGGGAAGTTTGTTGATTTTTACATTTATGTCCAATATGGCTTCTCTGGTCCCAGGCATTAAATCACCGACAGCTGACCTAAACACAACTGCTGCCCTGGCACTAATCATTGTTTTCTCAGTGCACATCTATGGCATGCGAAAAAAAGGACCCTGGAAGTATTGGAAAGAGTTTTCCAGTCCGATTTTTATGTTCCCAATCGAGCTGATTGGACAAGTCAGTAGGACGCTTTCTCTTGCGATGCGCTTGTTTGGCAATGTTTTGAGCGGTGATTTAATTGTCGCAATCGTTTTTTCGATTATCCCTATGATTTTACCCGTCGCGATGTCTGCCATTTCGATGATTTCCGGTGTATTACAAGCTTACGTTCTGACGACACTGGCTGCCCTGTTTATCTCTTCTGCAGTTGAAATTAACGAGGAAGATATGAAAATGAAGGCGGAAGGTAAAAAACGAAAAAGTATTAAAGAAGTATTTAATAACATGTTTAGAAAGGAAAATGCAAATGGCTAATTTAGATCCTAATGTTTTGATTATCGTTGTAACAACAATCGTTTCGGTTCTTGGTATCGTTGTCGGTACCATGATCCCCACCTGGGTGGAGGGCCAGGCGGCGATTAAGGCGATTGAAGGTATGGCTCGTCAACCTGATGCAGCCCCTCAGTTGCGGACGGCGATGATCATCTCGCTTGCTTTGCTTGAAACAGCGTCAATTTACGTTTTGCTGGTCGTACTCATTCTTTTGTTTGCGAATCCATTGCTCAGCTTACTACCTTAAAAGAGGCAGACTATGCTTGATATTGACATCAGCACCATAAT
Organism: uncultured Anaerolineaceae bacterium; assembly: GCA_964453395.1. GTDB lineage: Bacteria > Chloroflexota > Anaerolineae > Anaerolineales > Anaerolineaceae > Mesolinea. Next base: position 3,871 of record CAYVOY010000009.1, on the reverse strand, counting down.
TTGGCAAATCGTCAACTTTTCGGTTTTGACGGTAGTGCTTTACTTCCTGGTCTTCAAGCCGATGACCAAACGGGCGGAAGAGCGCGCTGTCGAAAAAGCAGCTTTGAGGGCTTCTTTAATCGAAGACAGCAAAGCTGCCGAAGAAAAACTGGCAGAAATTGACGAACGTCTGATGAAACTCGATGAGGAAATGGAAAAACTCACTGACGAGGCTTATGAAAACAGTCAGATTCATCAACGCGATTTGCTCGAAGCCACTCAGGAAGTCGCCAACGCGATGATGATGAGCGCCGTCAGCGAAGCCCGCAAGGAACAGGCGGTTGATATCAAACGTTCTCAGTCAGATTTGGTTGAAACTGTCCTGCATATTTCAAACGACACTTTGCAAGAAGTTACTCCGCCTAAAGTTCATGACGCTTTGGTGGAAGATTTGATGCGCTCAATTTGGAATATGGGTAAGACCGACATGCGTGCGGTGCACAGATTACGTGAGTCCTTGGTTGACCGTTTCCCATTGGTTGAAGTTAGCGTTCCTCGTGAATTGACAGTCGAACAATACAACAAATTGCTCAACACTTTCAATGCACTGGCAGACCGAGAAGTTGAGATTAATGTTACTGTCGAGACAAAATTGGTCGCCGGTATTAAAGCAAGAATTGGTGACATTATTTTGGACAATTCGATCGGATCTCATTTGGATTCGCTGAGCGATGAAATTAACCAAAAATTAGAAACACTGGCGGTTCCGGAACATGACTGATTTAGACCTGGCTGCTCAACCCCACTTAGCTGAACTCAGGCAGCGCTTGGCTTCCAATGATCCTTTGGCGCTTGATCAGCAAGCTTTTCTTGAGCAGGTAAAACAGACCACCCGTGAACGGATAAGCCCCAGACCCGAAAGCCTGAAAACTGATTATCTAATCAACGAACTTCGTACACTCAGTCGCGAACACAAGCACCGCCTTTCGATTAAGAGTGTCGGTACCGTTCAGCATATCGGTAACGGGATTGCCACGCTTTCCGGGCTGCCGATGGTTCGTTTGGAAGAATTGGTAACCTTCCCGAATGGTGTGCAAGGCATGGTCTTGAATTTGGACCGTGACCATGTGGACGTTATTTTGCTCGGTCCTGATTCCGGTATTCGAGGTGGGGATTTGGCTCAAGCGACCAACAAGCGGCTCAGTATTCCGGTTGGGATGGCTTTTTTGGGCAGAGTGGTTGACAGTTTGGGGCGTCCTTTGGATAGCAACCGCTCGATTATTCCCTCTGAATTCCGGCATGTCGAAAAAATTGCGCCGGGTGTCGTCGAAAGAGCCCCGGTTGATACCCCCTTGTATACCGGCACGAAAATTATTGATGCGCTTTTGCCATTGGGCAGAGGACAGCGTGAATTGATTATCGGCGACCGACAAGTCGGCAAGACAACCCTGGCAATTGATGCTATATTGAGTCAAGTTGATAGCGATGTGAAGTGTATTTACGTTTCAATCGGGCAGAAAAAATCTTCTGTACTGAACGCCATTCAGACGCTCAGAGACCACGAAGTCATGCATCAGACCACGGTCGTGGTTGCCAGCCCCGACGACCCGCCCGCCTTGCGCTATTTGGCGCCTTATGCCGGCGTAACCATGGCAGAGTTTTTCCTCGACCAGGGGCAGGATGTTTTGATTGTCTACGACGATTTGTCGAAACATGCCGATACTTATCGCGAAATGAGCCTCTTGCTGCGCCGTCCACCGGGACGCGAAGCATATCCGGGCGATATTTTCTATCTGCATTCACGCCTTTTGGAACGCGCCTGTCGCTTGAACGAAGAAAATGGCGGGGGGTCGATTACCGCTTTGCCAATTGTTACCACCCAACGCGGTGACATTTCCAGCTATATCGTCACCAACTTGATTTCGATTACCGACGGTCAGATTGTTTTGAATGCCGACGAATTTAACAAAGGAAACAAACCTGCAATCGAAATTGGCGCATCTGTCTCTCGGGTTGGCTCCTCAGCCCAAGAACCAGCAATGAAATCGGTTGTCGGTGCATTGAAGCTCGAATTGAGCCAATATGAGGAAGTTTCGCGCTTTTCCCGTTTTGGCACGGAAGTCAATGATACAACAAAACGCCAAATTGAACGTGGTCAGCGGCTTGACGCTTTGCTGAGGCAGGGACCTCACCAACCAATCAAAATGGAAGACCAGGTTATGCTTATCCTCGCCTTGACGAACGGATATTTGGATCACGTCAAACCGGAGAATGTTTCGACATATTCTGTGGAAATGTTGGATTACCTGTATAATCATGCAGCTAACCTGGTGGACCAAATTAGGTATCATCGGGAGTTGAGCGATGAAACCAAAGCGGAATTGTTCCGCGAATTTGAGTGGTTTATTGCTCAAAAAGAAAAGAAAGAGAAACGAAAATCATGAAAATGGTGATGGCGGTTGTCCCGCGACGATATGGCGACGAAGCCCTGGCTTTGCTGAATAACGCCGGTTTTACAGCCACCTATTCTGAAACAAGAGGCGGTATGTTGCGCCAGTCGCAAATGACGCTCTTTATTGCTGCGCGAACGCGCGATTTGCAACCCGTATTGGATATTATCAGCGAAGCCTGTCCGGGTGATAATGTGATTCATCAGGGCTATGGCTTATCCGGAGAATCACAAGCTTCAGAAGAGAACGATTCGGATGGCTTTGATAGCGACCCCGAACCGCATCCGGCGAACGAAGGACGAAAACTCGGCAGCAGTGGGGCAGTGGTTTTCATTTGGACCCTCGATCAGTATGAACTTCCATAAAGGCTTTTGATGGGCGAAGGTAAAGAACGCGCGAAAGCCCGCCTTGAGAATTTGCAGGCGATTGAACCCCTGATTTCCTCTTTGCGGGTGCTTTCGCTTAGCACAATGCAAATGGCGACGAACCGCCAAAAATCGCTGGACGAATACGCCGCAAGGTTTAATGAGGTTGCCGACCAGGTCAAACAAATGACCGGTTGGGAACCTACTTCCTTGCTGGCAAAAGCTGATAGCGGCAACGAAGACTTTGCAAAGCCTGAAGCCTATCAGGTCTTGGCGGTGATTGGCAGCACAAGGGGCATTGTGGGCCAATATAACAAGAATCTGACTCGTTTGGCAAAAGAATTTAGCGACCAAAACGAGGAATTGCCGGTTAGAATCATTGCCTTTGGCAAACGGATTCACCCGATTTTGCGCCAGGAAGGTTTGGTTTTTAGCGAAAGGGATAATCTTAGCACTGGTTCCTTGCCGGATTATGACGTTGCGGCAACTTTGATTCGGGAGTGGAACGAGGGCTTCGAAAATGGGGACCTGAAAAAAGTTTCGATTCTCTCTTATCAGCGCAATGAGGAAAGTCATCAGTATGAACCGATTATTTCTGAACTTTTGCCCGGAAAGATGGAAGCTCAATCTGCTTCCGTAGAAGAAGAGGAAGAGAAAGAATTGTTCTGGCCTCCGCCAATCGTGGAAGGTGAGCCGCAATTGATTTTTAACCAAATTGAAAGTCACATGGTCGCCATTCACTTCTACCGCATGATTTTGGACTCTGTTGCAGCTGAAAATATGTTTCGTTTTCGCTTGTTGGAAGAAGCCAAAGAAAACACCTCAAGCTTGCTGGAAGAACTTTCGCTTGAAGTTCAGGCAAATCGGCGTAAAGAAATCACCCAACAGCTCCAGGAACTCCTCGTCGGCTCCGGTATGTTAGCCCAGCGCTAAAGCCGCTCCCGTTTTCTGTTACCTGTTTCCTTTTTCCTGTTTCCTCCCTTCTGTTACCTGTTTCCTTTTTCCTGTTACCTGCACCTGAGTTTCTCATTTTGCTGAAACAATCAGTTTTCAACGAGGAAAAGAAATGTTTTCAGG
>CAYVOY010000008.1:8386-17578 GCA_964453395.1 uncultured Anaerolineaceae bacterium | reverse complement strand
TATTTGAAAGCCAGCCTTGAAACCTTGCTGGATCGAATCACCCATCGTGACCGCTCTTATGAACGGAATATGGATCCCGCTTATATTTCTGAGCTGATGGAGGCTTACGACAATTTCTTTATGCAGGATAAGTGGCAAGGTCGGGTTTTGACAATTGAGACAGACAATTTGAACTTTATTTCCAAAACGGAAGATTTAAATTACATCATCAATCGGGTAAAAGAAGCCTTGCGCTTGTCTCCCTATCAGGAAAGTTTGCCCTTAGACCAGGAGAAATCATGAGAATTACCCAGGATATGCTGATAAAACTCGCCAAAGATTTGGTTGCCAAACGCGCCCGAACCGATAAGGACCTGATAGCTGTCTATTTAACCGGCTCAGTTGCTGAGGGTGATCCACTTCTCGGAGGCAGCACCGATATCGACCTGACTTTTGTTCACAGTGAACAACCGCCCTTAAAGCGTGAAGTTTTGCGGGTTACTGCAGAAATATCTTTCGATATCGAACATCATCACCAAAGTTTTTACACCTATCACCGCCGTTTGCGCCAAAATCCATACTATGGATTTGCCCTTTGCAATCACCAAAACATCTTGCTTGACCAAGATCATTGGTTAGAGTTTATTCAAGCCGGAGTGAGTTCGCGCTTTGATGCTCCCGAAAATGTGTATGAGCGCGCCCAGCAATTTAGTGAAAAAGCCCGCAACCAATGGTTTGATCTCAACGACTCACAGGAAGTCCCTTGGGAAGCCTGGATAGCTTTATATTTCAATACTATCGGAGCCGCAGCCAACGCAATAGCCTGTTTGGATGGTCCGGTTTTGACCATCCGCCGTTTCATGCTCGATTTCACCAAAAGAGCCGAAGCTCTCGAGCTTTTGCCTTTGGTCGGCGAACTGACCCGGCTTTTAGGCAATGAAAATATGGACGAAGAACTTTACAAACAATGGCAACCCATCTGGTTGGAAACCATCGATGCAGCCAATAAAAAGCCCGATTGTCCGGTCAATATTTCTAAATTTCGAAAAGCCTATTTTACTCAGGCGATTGAAGCAATGGCAGAGAGCGGCAGTCTTCATGCCACGCTTTGGCCTCTTCTTGAGACTTGGCAACAAGCGCTGACTTGCCTTGACGAAGACGAACACCACCAGAATTGGCAATCGTTTTTAGCCGCACTTGGCTTTGAAAATGAGCGGCAAGAAGAACATTTGAATGCCCTCGATCACTTTATCGAACAGTCTGAACACAACCTTGAAGAGTATAAAAAAGAATACAATTTGTAAGCGCCTTGTGGATAAGTCGTTGATAACTGTGGATAAGTCGGCTTTTTTTGTGGAAAAACCGTGTCTTATCCACTTTTTATGGTTGATAAGCTGCGGAAGCTTTTTGGATAAGTTTTTGGATTTTGCTTCAAACGGATAATTTGAAAGGAAAGTGTGGATAAGCTCACATTATTCCACAGACTTTTAACTCTTTAACAATCGACCCTGTTTTCTCGTTAGAAGATGGACTCTTGCATCATAGTGAGCGACAACCCCCATTTTCCACAGTCTCTATTACTAAATACTATTAATAGAATAAAAAGATAAAACTTAAATAGCTTGCTACTTTCAAAAACGACCGCTCAACAACGTCATAGAAAATTTGACACACAATCCGAAGCATCCTTCTTCAATCAAAACAGAGTGTGATTTTTCCCATTGTTATCAAAATCTTGTTATCATTAGGACAGAATAAGGAGTCAAAACGATGAAAAGCAATTGGGTTCTAAATCTTTGTGTTCCAAAAATGCGTCTGGCAGACGTTTCCTATAATACTGACCAAATTTTGCGCTTGCTTGATCAGCTTAGCAATACTTCTGACCGAAAACAAGTTTGCCTCTTTCCTCAATTAGCTTTGAGTGGCAATACTTGCGGCGATTTGTTTTTTCAGCCACTCCTCTCTCAAGCTTGCCTGAAAGCACTCAAAACCTTAGAAAGCGCTTTGAGTGGCTCGAAGCTAACAATCTTGCTCGGATTACCACTTGAGTTAGAAGGAAAGCTCTATGATGCAGCGGCGATTATCACAGCGGAGGGTCTGCAGGGTTTCGTTTTAAATGAAAACCCGGATTTGCGCTATTTTTTGCTACCCGATTCGCAAACTCCCGGCAATTTCGATTGGCATGGGCGGCAAGTGGAAATCTTTAAGCAGGGCGACCTGCCATCTGGTCTGATTGGAGAAGAAAAGACTCAAGTAATTCTCGGTAAGCTTCCCGAAAGCAAGGCTTTTAACCAGGGCAGCTTAATTTTGAACTTAACCGCCCTTCCCTTCCTGGCAGACATGCCCGATCAGGCTGAATTCCAGCAGTTTGCAAGCGATTACAATGGCATTTTAGCAATCTGCTCGGCCGGTGCAAACGAATCGAGCGGTGAAGAAGTTTATTCCGGACTCTGTCAACTTTGGCAAAATGGTCACGTTTTGGCAGAAGATGACGAATTAACCTTAGAAGGCAAAGTTTTACAATGCGATTTGGAAAAGCTTCCCCAAAATTCCACGAATAGTACAGCTTCATTTGAAAGAGAACCGCGCCTGCCCTATTTGATTAAAGAAAAGCAGGACGAACAGTTAGAACGAATTTTTGAAATTCAAACGCACGGTTTAGTCCGCCGGATGCTTCACAGCCATGCGGAAACGCTGCTTTTGGGCATCAGTGGTGGTGCCGATTCTTCGATGGCGATGCTTGTTTGTCATAAGGCGCTCTCTCAACTGGGGCTGGATAGCGAAAAATTAATCGCCGTTTCCATGCCCGGACCGGGCAGTTCGGAAAAAACAAAACAAGCCACGACTGATTTAAGCAGCCTGATTGGTATTAAGCCTCGCCTTATTCCGATTGGAAATGCCCTTGAGCAACATCTGAAGGATATCGGGCATGACGGGAAGACGGCCGATATCAGCTATGAAAACGCCCAAGCCCGTGAGCGCACTCAAATTTTGATGGATTTGACTAATATGCACAATGGTTTGGTGGTTGGCACAGGAGATATGTCCGAAATTGCTTTGGGATGGTCAACTTATAACGGCGATCAGATGAGCATGTACAATGTCAATGCCGGTTTGCCGAAGACAATTTTAGTAAAGGTGATGGTCTGGGCAGCCGAAAATTTCTTTGGAGAAGAAGGCAGACAAGTGGCAGAAGCGATTGCCAATGCGCCTTTCTCTCCCGAACTAAAACCGCTTAGCCAAAACGGACAGATGAGCCAGTCAACCGAAATTGAGCTGGGACCCTATCTTTTGCATGATTTCTTCCTCTGGCATGCCATTCAGGAAGGCAATACGCCCGGGCAAGTTTTTGAGGAAGCTTGTCAGATTTTTGGCTCAGAATATGAAAAAAACTTCATCTTGAAAACGCTGCAAACCTTCTATCAACGCTTTTTCCGCCATCAGTTCAAGCGCACCGCCTCTCCGGATGGTCCTCGTTTGTTTAGTTTGAGCCTGTCCCCCCGAACCGGTTGGCGCATGCCTGCCGATGCAAGTCCGAATTTGTGGCTGGCGGAATTGGCTGACATAGAAAAGGATTTAACAGCCGAGGAAACAAATTGATGGCAAGCAAAAAGATAAAACTCGTTTTTGGCACTTCGGCGGATCCAATTCACGAAGGACATGTTGAGCTTCTGGTTGATGCGGCTCAGGCATTGACCGCACGCGGATATCAGGTTGCGGAAATTGTTTTGATGCCGGTTTATCGCCATCACAGCGTTCAGGATAGCGTGAAGCGCTCGCTTCCCTTAAGCTATGATGACCGTTTTGCTCTTTGCCAATTGGCAGCGATTGAAATTGAAGAGGCATTAAAAGGAAGCGTCGCTAAAGTTAGTGTCAGCGATTTGGAAAAGGAACTGGTTTGGCAAAACAGCCGTCCGAATTTCACCGCTGAAACAATGGAGGCTATGCGCAACCAAACTGAAGCAGGGACAGAGCTCGCCTTCTTGATTGGCGCGGATAGCTTTAGCGGTGAACGTCCCAATTTTTCGCAATGGTATCGCTGGCAAGAGCTAATCCAAAATGTAATTTTTGTCCTCAGTCCGCGCGAAGGCTACCCGCCAAATCGCGACTTTATTCAAAATCTCAGCGAACAAGGTGGAAAAATTGTTTATCTGGATGAAATTAAAGTCCTCGATATATCTTCCGCTCAGATTCGAAAAAGACTGGAAGCCGGAGAAGAACCGGAGAGCTTGGTGAGAGAAAGACTTCTCAGCAAGGATGTTGCCGACTATATCGCAAAGTATAATTTAATTGAATTTTGGAAACAAAACGAAGATAAAAAACCGGTAGAAATACAAACGGAGAAAATCATGAAAACTGATAGCCTGGAAAAACGAGTTGGAAAGCTCCTGTTTGAAAAGAAACTGAGCCTTAGCCTGGCAGAGAGCTGCACAGGAGGCTTGATTGGGCATTTGATTACCAACGTTCCCGGCTCTTCAGATTATTTTATGGGTTCGGTTGTCGCTTATGCCTACGAAGCAAAGGTCAATTTGCTGGGGGTCAAATGGGAAACATTGCAAAAATATGGGGCGGTGAGCAGCGAAACAGTGCTTGAAATGGCTCAAGGAGCGCGAAAAGCATTCAAAACCGATTTGGCACTCTCGGTATGTTGCATCGCCGGACCGGGTGGAGCAACGACGGACAAACCGATTGGCACGAGTTGGGTTGCGCTTTCGGCACCGGATGGCGATTGGTCCTGGCGTTTTCAACTGGAAGGTGAACGCGAGTCGATTAAGCAAGAAGTGGCTCACAAAACGCTTGAACAACTATTAAATTATTTAGAAGCGCTCTAATTGATGTTCAGCTCCAAGCCGCAAAAGACGACCGAAGAAGATGCCGAAGCAAAGCTTCGCGCGCAGAAGATTCGTCTGCCTTCGTTCATGCCCTTCTTTTGGCTGGCTTTGGCGGCTGTCGCCGGTTCATTCGCCTCGGACAAGCTCAACTTCCCATGGTTTTGGTGGTTACTTCTTGCCTTGATTGGCTTGTTGCTTACTGTTTTTCACAAAAAGGTACAAACTCCGATTCAAACCATTCGGCGCTTGCCGCTTTCATTGGTTTTAGCTGTTTTTGCCCTGACAGCTATGCTTTACCAAATCAGTTTGCCCAAGAACGAACCGAGCAATCTGATTTATTATCACAACAAAGGTGAAGTGAGCCTGACCGGCTTGGTTGTTGCTCCGGCCGAAGCAAAGCAAAACAGCCTGCAAGTCAGAGTTGAAGCTCAAAGCTTGCTTGCCAAAAACCTGGTTGGGCAAGAACCGGCGGTCAGAGGGCAAGTAATCTTTTATTTGCCGCTCGGAACAGACATCCGTTATGGCGATTTGGTCAACATCAGAGGTGAATTGCTGCCCCCTGAAGAAGGTATCGAATTTTCCTGGCGTGATTATTTGCGACATCAAGGCGTTAATTCCACTTTTGATTATCCGATATTGAAAATTCTCGAACGCGACAAGGGCAATCCCTTACGGGCTGCCCTCTTTCGGCTACGCGAAAGCGGAGCGAAGGTTTTGAGTGAAATTTTTCCCAGTCCTGAAGACAGCTTACTCAAAGGCATTCTGTTGGGCGATGAAAGCACAATATCTCCCGCATTGTCAAAAGCCTATCGCCTGACCGGAACCAGCCACATCATTGCCATTTCCGGCTTTAACATGTCGGTTTTAGCCGGTTTAGTCAGTCTCGTTTTTACCAGGAGCTTCGGGAAAAAGCGCGGTGCCCTGATTACAATTTTGCTCTTAGGCAGTTACAGCCTTTTGGTCGGAGCGAGCGCATCGGTTTTGCGGGCGGCGATTATGGGCTCTTACGCAGTCTTGGGCAGTGCGATTTCACGAAAAGGGAACACCCTGAATAACTTAGGTGTCAGCACGCTGCTGATGGTTTTGATAAATCCGCATTTGCCTTGGGATGTCGGCTTTCAATTTTCGGTCATGGCAACGCTTGGGCTTTCTTTATTCTCCGGCCCGCTCGAAGCACGCCTCGAAGCTTGGTTTGAAAAGCGCTTGCAAAAGGAAAGAGCGGTTGCCTTTAGCAGTCTGATTTCAGAAGTCTTTTTGCTCACTTTGATTGCTCAGGCAATGGTTTTACCGATTAGCGTCTGGCATTTTCAAGAAATATCCTGGTTGTTTTTGTTGGCTAACCCGCTCATTCTGCCTGTTCAACCAGCTGTGATGGTTTTGGGTTTGTTGGCAATGGGGCTTGGGCTGTTGTGGCTTCCGCTTGGTCAGCTTTTGGCATGGATTGCCTGGCCTTGGGTGGCGTATTCAAACCGAATCGTTGTTTGGCTGGCTCAACTGGCTCCAGAAAGTTTCAACCTGCCCCAAATCAGCTTGTTTTGGGTAGGACTTTATTATCTGGTCTTTTTCTTAATTGTTTTTCGCCCGAAACTCTCCAAAGTGGGCGAACTGGTATTGAATGCAAAATTTGTTTTGCCTGCTTTGGCAGGTGTAGCTTTGATGGTCTGGCTGGTCATTGGCTCTGCAGCAGATGGGAAATTGCACATTTTCATCCCCAACCAAAGTGAAAAAAGTTATGTCTTTCTCGAAGCGAAGGAAGGACAAAACATCCTGCTTGCCGGAAGTGCCGGAGCTGAAAGCTTAGTGGATGAAGTTTCAAAACAGTTGCCATTGTTCTCAAACCGGCTCGACACCTTGATTATTCCAAATTGCAAGCGGGATACGCTTTCAGGGGTTTTTGTCCTGGCTTCGAAATTGAGAGTTGAACAAGCCTATTGGGCTTGTAATCCGACTGAAAACCAGAATAGTCAAAATCTTTACAGTCTTTTAGAACGAGAGGGATCAATTCAAAGCCAGCTTCACAACGGCGATTTGCTCAGCGAAGGCTCACTTAAGCTCAGCTTTCAGACCGGCAAAAAGGCTTTGGAGGCAATGCATATTGAAGAGGGCGACTTTTCAGCAACCTTGCTTATGCCTCAAATCGAGCCGGAAGATTGGCAAGGCAGACGGCTTTGCGAAAGATTAAGTTCAGACAAGCAAACCACCAGCTTATTCTTAAACTGCGAAATAAATACAATTTCGACGAATTTGCACATAAATTTTAAAGAACAGGTAAAATCATTACCGGCGTGGTCGGAATTGGTTATCGACGGCGCCATTTTAAGACTAATTGAACCCTAAGGATTTCCCCGGGCTCAATAGCTAAGAACAATATATAACAATAGGATAGGAAAGAATTATTTTGACAATCACGAATCAAGCAAATTATGCTCTGCGAGCAATGACTTTTTTAGCGAAGACTAACGACAATAAATGGGTTTCTTCTGATATTATCGCAAAAGAAATGTCCATTCCGAGAATGTTTCTTTCCCGAATTAATATGCTTTTAGTGAAAGCCGGGTTAATAGATTCTCGTCGGGGAGCCGGTGGCGGCGTCAAACTGGCAAAAGAACCGGATCAGATAAGCGTTTATGATGTCATCGCTGCCATTGACGGACCGATTATGATCGACAAAAGTCTTGGCAACTCCGAAAACCAGGATTTTCCCATGGCAGATCAATTTAAGAGCTTCTTTCAGAGCGCTCAGTCGCTGGTGGAAGATAAATTCACCCAAACCAGCCTGGAAGAACTAATCGAAGAGTAACTGGCTTCCATGTTGACAGTCAGCAGGATGTTGTCCTCTGCTGACTGTCAACAATAACGGCATATTGAAAACACGACACTGAAAAATGTAGTCTGCTGACGGCAGCTTGAAAACGCCAGGCTGTTCTCCGCTTCCCGAAAATGTAAAATCAAGCCTCAAAACATGCATTAAGCGATACAATCCTAAAAGAAATTCTTCTTTTCTGGCGAAGAACCAAATTACCTTTCGATGGAGATCCAATGCATAAAACTTTTAGCCGCTTACTCCCTGTAATTCTTTCCGTTCTCATTATTTTCACCCTTGTTCAATCCACCCCCGTTCAGGCAGAATTGCCAGTCTATGAAAACCAAGTTCTAATCGTTCCCTATTCAAACTTAGATGAAATTGCTTATTTAGGCAAGAGGTATGATGTTGTCGAAGTAGATTCAGAGCGGCAGGAAGCTAAAATTTTTAGCAACCAAATCACTCGCGATGCGCTGGCGGAAGCTGGTTTTAGCTGGACAATCGACCAGGAATATACTTTGAAAATCAATACTGTCGAACAAGCTTCTCCCTGGCAAATTAGCGGCATACCTTCCCGCCCTTGTTTCCGAACCATTTCAGAGGTCTACGCTTCCGCCAACAGCCTTGTTAGCAGCTATCCCACGCTGGTCGAAAAAATCGACATCGGCGACTCTTGGGAAAAAACCCAAAATCCCGCTAACGGCTGGGATATGGAAGTTGTTTTGTTGACCAATCGCAACAATGAAGCAACAGAAAAATCGGACGTTTTCATTATGAGTAGCATTCATGCCCGCGAATGGGCAACTGCTGAACTCAACCTGCGCCTTGCTGAATATTTGCTTCAAAATTACAACGTCAACCCGGATGTCAAATGGCTGCTCGATTACAATCGCATTCATTTAGTTTTGGTTACAAATCCGGACGGACGCTTGCAAGACGAAGCCAATACAAATTGGTTATGGCGTAAGAACACGAATACTGCTTATTGCCCTGGTCAACAAACGAGTCAAGGCTATGGACCAGGCGCAGATTTAAATCGAAACTTCCCCTATCATTGGTCAGCACCCCCTACCATTGGCGAATGCGACCCGACATATTTCGGTGCTTCGGCCGGTTCGGAACCTGAAACGCAAGCAATCACAACTTATGTAGCTTCCATTTTCCCCGATCAAAAGGGACCAAACCCGAATGATAAAGTTGACGAAGAAACCGCAACCGGAATGTTTATCGATTTACACAGTTACTCGCGTTTGGTTTTGTGGCCCTGGGGTTACACTACCGGTAAGGCGCCAAATGACGAGTCCCTTAAGATGATGAGCTATAAATTCGCTTACTATAACGGACACGACCCTAAGCAATCATCAGTTCTCTATCCAACCGATGGTTCTACGGATGACTTTGCCTACGGCGAGTTGGGCGTGCCCGGTTTCTGTTTTGAAGTTGGGGACGAGTTTCACGAAAGTTGTTCTAAATTCGAAAACGACATTAACCCAAGAAACATTCAAGCTCTTTTGAGAGCAGTGAAAATTGCCCGTTTGCCTTATAAGCTGGCTTATGGTCCGGAAGTAACAGCGCTTA
>CAYVOY010000008.1:0-8376 GCA_964453395.1 uncultured Anaerolineaceae bacterium | reverse complement strand
AAAGGTGAGTACTGCTGCAAATAATAACTTAATCGTTACCTATACAGCAGACGACACGCTTTATAGTAACTACAAAGGCGGCGTTCCTTCACAAAAAATAGCGGCGATTCGCTATAGCTTTGATATGCCTTCCTGGATTAGCGGTTCAAATGCAAAAATAATCGAAATTACCAACGGCAAACCCGTTTATGATGCGATGCTTGGCGTTTCAGCCGCAGGGCTGGCTCCCGGAAATCATACGCTATTCTTTGAGGCGATGGACAGCGACGGCAATTGGGGTCCTCCAACGGCAATAAATCTAACGATTAATGTTTCGATTACTCCAACCCCGATTATTCCGACACCAACCCCTGTTCCCGGTTTGGATCTCTCAATCTATCTTCCACTGATTGAAAGATAAGAAAAATAAACAAAAACAAACAAAGGCGCCACTTACACAAGTGGTGCCTTTTGTTTAATGGATAGTGGGAAACAAGAAGGCATTATTGCCGCGCGCTGCTAACAGCTAACAGCTAACTTCTAACTTTGTGCTGCTTTAGTACTATCCTTTTCATAAGCAGGTGGTTGAAAACTTCATTTTTGCAAAAATCGCCTGGCAATATGGGTACGAAAAGGCGGTTTTGAGTACATATCATGGCTAATATGGTTACGAAATGGCACTTTCGTGTACATATTGGACGGATATGGTTACGAAATGGCACTTTCGTGTACATGTTTTACCGTTAATAGCTAACAGGTCACAAGAGTATTAGCCAATATTAATTGTCTCTATGTTGATATTTTCGCGTCCCGAAGTATCTTTTGAAAAGAGATTGAAAAGAGGTTGGTTAATATAATAGTTTGTCCGCCCAATTTTTTCTTTCCTCAAATAGCCTTCATCTGTTAATTTGTTAAGATATTTACCGGCGGTTTGTCGTTCAATGTCAAGATCACGCATTAGAAATTCAATCTTCGTGTATGGGTGCTTAAAGAGATTATTAATTAAATCCTGGCTATAGAGATGGGGCAATTGTTCTCGAATTCTGTGTTTGTAATCTTGCATTAAATCTCGGATTGCTTTAACCAAGATGATGGTCTCCTTAGACGTTTGTTCAACAGCATCGAGCATGTAAAGAATCCAAGGTTCCCAGTCGTTTGTTTCAGGTAATTCTCGAAGCAGGCGATAATATTCGTTCTTATTGCGTATGATATAACGACTCATATATAAAATTGGCAAACTCAAAAGATCAGAAAGCACTAAATAGAGCACATTGATAATTCGCCCAACTCTGCCATTGCCATCATAAAAAGGGTGGATACTTTCGAATTGATAGTGAATGATTGCCATTTTAATAAGGGGATCAATATTATCCTTGTCGGGCATGTTGATGTAATCCATCAAATTTTCCATCAAACTGCGCACTTCTTTGTAATCTTGAGGCGGGGTATAAACTATCTGGTTAGTGGCTGGATTTTTCAAGATGGTTCCAGGCAGTTTTCGCAAACCCTGGCTGGAAGGCATCATTCGGAGGTGAATTTCTTCCACGTGGTTAAGGCTAAGCATATGTTGTTTGCGAACCAAATCAAAACCATATCTAAGTGCATCAGAATAGAGACCAACTTCCTTGGCAGCGGAGTCGAAAACCACATCCCCAAACATTTGTTGTTTATACATTGCATCCTGGCTTGTAATAATGTTTTCGATTTCAGAACTAAATTTTGCTTCCTGAAGGGCCAATGTATTAATCAGAATTGTCTGGTTCGGGATTGAGGTAGCGATACCTTTGAGCTCTGCAAGCTGGCGGTTAGCTAAGGCAAGCTTTTTCAAAATAGTATTGCTTTCCTGGTAATTTTTAGGTGGCAGAGGTTGAAGTTGAGCGCTCATTTCCATAGTCCGGAGTAGTTTTTGTCCAATAACAGAATAATACCATGAAGAGGCGTCATGCTTAAATTTGTGCTGTTAATAGTCGTCAGAAGGTTGGTAAGCTTTCGGAGTCTGGTAATAAAAAATGAGTTAACAAGTCGTTGAACCCTTGGCTCTTGCCCCCTGCCCCCAGTTTGGATTTCTCAATCTACCTTCCGCTGATTGAAAGATAGCATAATAATTAAATCAAAAAACGCTGGTTAAATTTCAACCAGCGTTTTTGTTCTAAGATAAGGTTATTTTTTATCGATTTTTTATAGCACGATAAATCAACAAGACGATAATTGCACCCAAGACGGCACCGATCATCATGCCGATTAAACCATTTGCAGTGAGGTTGAGCAAACTAAACAGCCAACCACCCACTACGCCGCCAAGCAGGCCTGTAATAATGGCGCCTAAAAAGCCAACTTTTACACCGGGGACGATTTTATCAGCAAGCCAACCTGCAACACCACCGGCGACCAGTGTCCATAACCAGTTTAAACTTTCAAACATTTTTACTCCTTTTCTCCCAAAACGGGAAATCACTAATGAACTTCCATAATAGCGGTTGGAAAGGTGCTTTGCAAGCCTTAGCCTTATACACTTGTGTAAAAAAAGATACACAACAAAATGGAGTAAAAACACTTTTTACGCAAGCCGCCCCTTCCTCTTTAAAAGGTAAGCGAAGTCTTCTGTTTTAGTGGGTATTGTCACTGTTTATGTAAGGTAAAAAACTTGACTTTTAAGTTACGCAAACTCTATACAGCCGTATAATATGTAGGGTAATCTTAAAGAATAGTATGTACAATGCCTTATATCCGTTGCAAAATACTACAAGCTTTGATATTATTGCATGGTATATTCGAGTAATGTGAATAGTTAGATCTCGAAAATCGACAGCTTAATAAATTTAGATAAACAGTTTAAAAAGTAAAGAAAAGTTATTACCTAAAACAAAACTTTTTCTGTGCCTTTAGAAGGTGAATAGCGTCAAGAAGTTTCTCACAAGGAAAAACTAAAAGGTTTCTTGGCGATTTTTTATGGCTTTTTTTAGGCCAAAGAGAAATCATTTTTGTAAGAGGAGTGAAGAAATATGTTAAAAAGCAAAGGGCAAAAAATGATAACCTGGATGACAATTTTTGTTATGTTATTCGGTGTCATTGCACCGAACAGCATAGCCCGGGCTCAGGCCCCAGAAATTGTTGATAATCCGGTTGAGATTATCGATGTTGTAAACGAGGTTGGCATCACGGCAACGCCAACAACCCTCCCGGCAACGGTTGAGGTGACCGGTGTTGACGAAGGCGGTGTGATAGACAGCAGTGCTAGCATCACAATATCCGTCACCCTCCCTTCAATTCCTGTAATGGGTGATGGCGGTGAAGATTATTTCGTGCATGGTGATACGTTTGAGTTGCTCATTAGCGAAAACTTCATGTTTGATCCTGTTCCTCTGAATCAGGACTTGATGTTTGGTGGTGTAAAAGTCGGCACGGTTGTTTATAGCAACAATGCTCTAGGACAGGCAGTTGCCACTATCGTTTTTGATGGCGAGCCTTACATTTTTGACCCCAGCTTGCTCCCGGACGGAGAACCCCCTTACTCAGGCGTTTCAGCGGAGTTTACCTGTGACCTGGTTTGGAATAACACTTATGAAGAAGAAGAAAACGGTGATGAATACGTTGTCATTCTTGATAAAACCTATGATCTCCAAATTCCCGGTGAGGTTCTTACTTATACTGTCACCAAAGATGTAGCTTCAGTTAATTTTGCTGAAGGCACCATCACCTGGTCAGTTGTTATTACCGGTGAAAATGACACTGTCCCTCCGACAGCTCTCGATTTAGCGGGCTTTTTATTTAGTGATGACCTGACAGCGGTTGGTGCTTATGTCGATGACAGCTTTATGGTGAATGGAACGGGGTTTACTCCAGACACAACTGCTCCGGAACTAACCTACATTCTCCCCGACCCATCCGTAAGCCCGGTCGTTATTACATTTAAGACAAGTATCCCGGATGACGTGTTGACAAATGGCGGCACGATTAGCAACAATGCTGAAGTCTTTGATGGCGAAGAAGAAATTGGCTCAGATGATGCCAGCGCAACCATCGTCGGTCCTTCCGCTAGCAAAACCGGCGTCGCTGATGACGGATTTGGCGAAGGAACCTATGACCCGACAGATCGCACAATCACTTGGACTGTTACGGTTGATAACAAAGGTCAAACGTTAAACGGTTTGACAATTACCGACGTTTTGCAAGGCGGTTTGACTTTTGAAAGTGCTGTTTGGCAACGTTATGATGCAGCTACCGATACCTGGGTTGATGTTAAAACCTGGTCAAGCGAACCGGCCAACGGTATTTATGAAATTGGTGATGTTGATTACATCGGAAGATTAGTTATTGTCAGCAATGTGCCCGATGAAGATGCAGATGGTTCCGTTGCAGCCAAAACTTATAATAATCAAGCCAGCGCTTCCTGGACAAGCCCGGGTGGCTCACCCGGTAACGCCGGAACCGGCAATCCTGGTGTAGGCATTGGTTATAACGCTATTACTAAAAGTGGTACACAATCTGATGAAGATAAGGCAAACCATCAAATAAGCTGGACAATCAACGTCGATTTGAGAGGACAGACCACAACCGATTTTGTTTATTATGATTTGTTTGTTCATGATGCAGCAACATCTAACGGTGCTCTGACCGGTGCAGCCGGTTGGCCTGCCGGTGTTTCTATTGGCACTAACGGTGTTAACCGCAATAATGGACAAAAGTTTGTTGGCGTGACTTCTCAAGATGGTCACTTGACCGTTGAAGTAATTGATTTGGCCGGATTAGGAACTCTGGTTAAAGTCACTGGTCTGAGAGCCAATGGCTCTAATCAGGTCGTCTTGAAAAGCCAGGTGCTTGACCCCGACATCCTTGCCGGAAACAGACCTGCACAAACTGTGGCGAATACTGCTTCCTTATATAAAGGCACAACATATCGCGGCAAAGACAGCGATTCGGTTCCTTTCGCTAACATGATTCTTGGCAAGCAAATGTTACATCGCGACCAAGTCGCAAATGATCATGATCCTCTTGCTTCCATAGATCCAAGCAATACCACTTCTAACATTGGTAATGGCTTCCATTATGATTACAAGGAAGTTATCTTCCGTTTGAATATCAACGGTGCCGGTTTAGATTTCAAGGATGTTGAAACGAACCTCCCCGGAGGATTTGGAGATGTTACTGTTACAGACACGCTGCCAGCGGGTTGGATTTTTACACCCTTTGCTGATGGTGCTGAATATATTATTTATAGTGCTGATGGCGCTTATGTAGCCACGGTACCAGCCTTGGATCCTTCGACAATAAACGGCTTTACGGCTGTTGTCGGAACATCCACCGCTACCTTTACTTTCACCGATTTGGATCAACCTTACGTAATTTTGGTAAAGGCGAGACCAACCGATGAAACTTTTGATGGTTACCTCGTTGGCGGTAACAGCCATACTGAAACAAATACATTAAATTTGCGCACCGAAAACTGGACACCCGGAAAGACGGTTACCCAGAATGTCAGGATTGACAGCAAACTTATTGGCAAGACAGTCAATTCGGCTTTAGCAAATCAGGGCATATTAACCTGGACCTTGGATTACACACCTATTGAGCGTCCGATTGCTACCGCAATTCAGGATGTTTTGCCAGAAGGTATTGACCTTCGCCTGGATGCCAGCGGTAATATTATCTGGGAACAAGATGGTGCTCGCAATATCACGGTTTATGAGCTGACCCTAAACGCTAACGGCACCTATACCCAGGGTGCTGAGTTGAGCCTTGAAGCTCTTCAGGCAGCTATCACCTATGATAACGAAACCCGCACTTTGCGCTTTACTTTCCCGGATAACACACAAGCTTATCGCTTCGTTTATGTAACCGATATTACCGGCCAGCCAGGATTAGTAACAAATCAGGCAAGTTTAGTCGGCGCTACCGGCGAAGGAACAGGCACAGGCACAAGTTTTCTTGTAACTGAGCAACATGGTTCAGCGACAATGAGTAGAAGCGGTTTCATATATTTGAGAAAAACTGACGGGCCCGGTTCCATATTACCAGGCGCTGAATTTACACTTTACAACACCAATCCTGACGGTTCGATTGGCTCTCCGAGAGCAGTCCGTACTTCAGGATCCGATGGAACGATCCGAATTTACGGTTTGCCACCAGGCACCTATATTCTGAAGGAAACCCAAGCTCCTTCCGGATATTTCAATCCAACACTCGAATTCGTTATTGTTGTAACAGAAGCTCATCTCACCACGATTAATGGCGAGCTTATGTCGCTCCAAGACCCGATTGAGATTATCAACTATGCAGTTGCTAATGAAGCAGGAAGTTTAACAATTAGCAAGACCGTTGAAGGTAACGGCGCCGATCTTGATAAACTCTTCACCTTCACAGTTACTTTTAATGAAGCACCCGGTGTGTCCGCTGTATATCCTTATGTTGGCAATGGTGTTCCAAATGGCACGATTAGCAGCGGTGGCACCATTCAACTGAAACATGGCCAAAGCATTACGATTGTTGGTTTGCCGGTTGGATTAACTTATACAGTTACCGAAGCTGATTATTCTGCGGATGGTTATGTTGTGACTTATACCGGCGCCGAAGGCACGATAGTTCTAAACGAAGAACAAGTTGCTGCATTTACAAACACCAGAAACATTGGCAGTTTGACCATTAACAAGACCGTTACGGGCAATGGTGGCGACCTCGATAAGCTCTTTAGCTTCACAGTTACCTTTGGAAATGCTCCAAACACCTATCCCTATACCGGTACCGGTGGGGCTGCAGACGGCACAATTAGCAGTGGCGATACCATCCAATTGAAACATGGACAAAGTATCACTATTACCGACTTGCCCGTTGGCTCTACCTATACTGTTACCGAAGCAGATTACGGCCCAGATGGTTATGTTGTGTCCTACACCGGCGAAGAAGGAACGATTGATATTGATGAAACCCAGGTTGCCGCATTTACAAATACGCGCGACCTCGGCAGTATGTCCATTAGTAAGACCGTTGCCGGTAATGGTGGAGACACCACTAAACTCTTCGCATTTACTGTAACTTTCACAAATGCACCTAACACCTATCCCTATGTTGGTTCAGGTGGCGCAGCCGATGGCACGATTAGCAGTGGCGACACCATTAATTTGGCCCACGGACAAAGCATCACGATTAACGATTTACCCGTCGGTGCTACTTATACCGTCGTTGAAGCAGATTATTCCGCTGAAGGCTATGAATTGGTTTATACCGGAGATACCGGAACGATTGTCGCTGACGAGGCTCAGGTTGCCAGCTTTACAAATACCAGAGTGATTGACAGCTTGACAATTAGCAAGACCGTTGCTGGTAATGGCGGAGACCTCACTAAACTCTTCGCTTTCACCGTAACTTTTGAAAACGCTCCGGACGAATACCCCTATGTTGGTTCAGGCGGTGCAGCCGATGGCACAATCGAAAGTGGCGACACCATTTATCTGTCCCACGGACAAAGCATTACTATCGCCAATTTACCCATTGGCGCTACCTATACAGTTGTTGAAGAAGATTACGCCCCAGATGGTTATGTTCTGACCCATACCGGCGCAAACGGAACGATCGTTTTAGACCAAATCCAAATCGCTGCGTTCACAAATACCCGCGAAATTGGCAGTCTGACAATCAGTAAAACCGTTGCCGGCAATGGCGGAGACCTCGATAAGCTCTTCTCTTTCACCGTAACATTCGTCAATGCACCTTATACCTATCCCTATGTTGGTAACGGTGGCGCAGCCGATGGTACGATTACCAGTGGTGATACCATTCAACTCAAACATGGGCAGAGCATCACCATCAACGATCTGCCCAAAGATGCAACTTACACCGTCGTCGAAGCAGACTATGCACCAGAGGGTTATGTTCTGACTCATACCGGCGCAAACGGAACGATTGTTGTCGATCAAACCCAAACTGCCGCTTTCACGAACACACGCGAAATTGGCAGCCTGACAATCAGTAAAACAGTTGTTGGCAATGGTGGAGACCTCACGAAGCTCTTCTCCTTCACCGTAACATTCGTCAATGCACCTTATACCTACCCCTATGTTGGTAACGGTGGTGCAGCCGATGGCACGATTAGCAGCGGCGATACGATTCAATTGACCCATGGTCAAAGCATTACCATCAATGACCTGCCCAAAGACGCGACTTATACTGTCGTTGAAGCAGATTACTCGGCCGAAGGTTATATTTTGACCCATACCGGTTCAAATGGAACAATCGTTGTTGATGAAACGCAAGTTGCTGCTTTCACGAACACTCGCGAAATTGGCAGCCTGACAATCAGCAAAACTGTTGCCGGTAATAGCGCAGACCTCACGAAACTCTTCTCTTTCACTGTAACATTCGTCAACGCACCTTATACCTACCCCTATGTCGGGTCCGGTGGTG
>CAYVOY010000007.1:10567-18297 GCA_964453395.1 uncultured Anaerolineaceae bacterium | reverse complement strand
TGAGGTTCAATATAGACTGTCACATCGCCTCCGCAAATCCCAACCGAATTCTCTGATTTTCCATCGAGTGTATAGCGCAAAATTTCAGGTTGTCCTGTTTTCAAAGCGCGCAAGGCAGCATCGACCGTTTCGTTTTCAACTTGCCCTCCGCCAACTGATCCAACCGTCAAAGCGTTAGGATAAACCAACATTTTGCTGCCGGCATGGCGTGGTACGGCACCTTTGGTCTCAATCACAATACAAAGACAAACCGGTTGTCCGTTTTTTACACTCTCATTTAATTTTTCGTAAATTTCTTTCATCAAACCTCTATTAATGACAACAAACTCGGTAATAATTGCTTCTTACGCGAAACCACACCCTGTGCCAAAACAGTGTCATCAGGAAGCGGTTCGTAGGGCAATTCATCGAAAATCGCCGGAGCTTTAACAAATATCAGACGACTTGAACTCTCAACCACATCGGTAACCATCAAGCCTGCAAAGTCCAGTCCATTTTCTTTGATAAGCCCTTCTAAAGCTGTTCGCAAATTATCAATTGCTTCCTTGCTTTGGTAAAGATCTGTGGTCTCAACTTGCGCAATCGCGAATTTATAACCGCCATTTTCATATATTTTCATATCAGATCGAACAATAAAGTCCGGATCTTGCGTTAATAAGCCAGCACCGGCATTGATAATGCTCTCTCCCCAACTCTGTATCGATTCATTCTCCAATGGCGAACCGGCAACAAAAGACCATCGCTCAAGTACAGTCGCAATCGCTTGGTCACGCGGTGTCGTCGTTGGTGAAGTCAAAATGAGCGTATCTGAAAGCAGCCCGGCTAATAATAAGCTTGCCAATTCCGGCGGAGCACTCAAACCCGCTTCAGCGATTTGTTCAGCCACTAAGGTCGAAGTACTGCCGACAATATCAACCGTAAATTTAATCGGATTTCTGGTCGACTGATTACCCAAACGGTGATGATCCAAGATTTCTAACAATTCGCTTTCTTCCAAAGAAGCAATCGATTGTTGCGGCTCGTTGTGATCGACCAAAATAACCTTTATTCTTGGAGGATGCAAGATATCCCGCTGTCTGGCAACTCCCAAATAGCGGTTTTGTTCATCCACAACCCAATATTCATTAAATTCCAAACGCAATAAGCGATTCAAAACGTCTTTAATCCTGGTTTGCGGTTGGAACTTTGGCAGGTTGCGGGTTGCTGCCTCCTGGCAATGGATATCGAGCAATTCGGAAATTGTCATATCCTTAAATCGAGGATGCGGACCCAAAATTCTCCGCAAGAACTCAAACACACTATCGCCGGTGACCATTCCATAAGGCGTGCCATCCTCATTTACAACCGGCGCAATGCCACCGGTTCGGTTGAGAATCGTCCAGGCTTCATTTAAAGATTTTTCCGGCGTAACCACATCCAAACGCCGCATTACGCCCTCAAACCTTGGGCTGGCATCGGTCATTAGAACCGGTGCCTCAATGCCCAAAGTTTTGAGGACGAAAGATGTTTGCATATTAATTGCGCCGGCACGGCTGGGAATCGTCGATAAACCATCACGTTCTCTAAGCAACCAGGCATAACCCATCGCAGAAGCAATCGAATCGGTATCAGGATTGATATGTCCGGTTACATAAATATTGTCAGATGACTTTTTTTGGTAGATTCCCTTTTCCATTTCAACCTCAATTGCGCAATGCGCGCCAGATCTTTTCCGGAGTAACCGGGTTGTCAAGCAAATCCGCACCGCAAGCATCCAAAACAGCGTTTCCGATTGCCGGAGCGGCGCCATCCAATGGAATTTCGGCTACTGCTTTAGCGCCAAACGGACCTGTTTTTTCGTAAGTTTCGACAAAGATTGCTTCAAGATTTGGCATTTCATCAGCTCTGAAGATGTGATAATCCGCGAAATTACTCTCGCGCGGGATACCACGTTCATCGTAGACCATCTCTTCGCTGACGCCATAACCCAATGCCTGGGCAACGCCACCTTCAATCTGTCCGGAAGCTGCAATCGGGTTGATGATTACACCGCCATCAACCGCCATAATCAAATCTTCCACTGTAACCTGCCCTGTTTCGATATCAACCAAAACAGTTGCAAATTGAGCGGCAAAAGGAGGAGGTGAATTTGGTGCAACATAAGATGCGCTTGCCATAATTTGTTCCTGGTTGCGCCAATGGAGTGAATCCAGGGCGATTTCAGCCAGACTGACTTTTTCTCCGTTTGGAGCAAATGCGTGTTTTTCTTTCAGAACCACTTCTTCAGCCGGGACATCAAAGCCTCGATCGGTAAAGAACAAGGTAGCTCGCTCTTTAATCCGTTTGGCAACTTTTTCAGCGGCGCGTAAAACAGCGGTGCCGGAAATGTAGGTTGTAGAAGAAGCATAGGCACCGACATCAAAAGGTGTCATATCCGTGTCGGATGAGGTAACGATAATGTCATCGACTGTGACGCCTAAAACTTCAGAAGCAATTTGGGCTAAAACGGTATCACTGCCGGTTCCCAAATCCGTGGCACCGACCTGCAGGTTGAAGCTGCCGTCATCGTTAATTTTGATTTGAGCACCGCCCATATCCAAATATGGAATTGCAGTTCCTTGCATACAGGTGGTAACACCAATTCCGCGCCTCAAATGAGGTTTTCCGGGAACCATGTGCCACTCTTCATTTCCAAATTTTTCGTCCCAACCAATTGCAAGCTTGCCTTGTTTGACACAATCATCCAAACCAACGGTATGAATAATTTCAGGAACAGGTTCACGCCCTTCATTCCAGGCCGTGCTAAATGGTTGATATTCACCCGATCTCAAAGCATTTTTCATCCGGAATTCAATTGGATCCATTCCAATAGCACGTGCAATATGTTCGAAATGACGATCAAGTGGCCAATAGCCCTGAGGAACGCCATAACCGCGATATGCACCGGAAGGAGGAGTGTTCGTGTAAACAATATCGGCATAGAAGCGAATATTCGGTTTTTCGCGATATTCTCCGTCTCCGACATAGAGACCCATCGATTTTTGACCGGTATTACCGGTAACTGTCAAAGCATGGCAGCCATAGGCGCCGGTATCAGAAAGACAATACATCTCATTGGCGGTCATCGTACCGTCATTTTTGATGCCGGTCTTCATCCGAACACGCATAGGATGCCGTGAACGAGAAGCGATAAATTCTTCTTCCCGACTCATTTCATACAAAACCGGTCTGCCGGTTGCAATCGTCAAGTGACCGGCAACATCTTCAACCAATACTTCTTGTTTGTTACCAAAACCGCCGCCGATTCTTGGCTTTACAACCCGAATTCGTTTGACAGGCAAACCCAAAACAGGTGCCATCATCCGGCGAACATGGAATGGAACCTGAGTGCTGGTTCGAATCACCAGACGGTCATCCTCATCCCAATAAGTCAAGGTGACATGCGGCTCAATATGAGCTTGCTGGACTTTCGGGACCACATATTCTTGTTCAAAAATTTGATCTGCTTCAGCAAAACCTTTTTCAACATCGTTAATGTCAATTCGGATTTTTGCCGCCAGATTGATTGAGCGATCAGAATCAGCGAAATCAACATATTCCGGTTCATCGTGAATAATCGCAGCCCCGGCTTTCATTGAATCGCGCACATCAATAATCGGAGGAAGCTCTTCATATTCGACTTTAATCAGCGTCAGCGCTTTTTCTGCAATTTCAGGGGTTTCTGCTGCCACCATGGCAACTCGATCGCCCACGAAGCGAACTTTCTTATCCAGTGAGAACATATCCAAAGGACCAGGGATGGGGTCAGACTGACCGGCTGTTGAATAAACAACTCTGGGGATATCTTCCCAGGTCAAAACTGCAGCAACACCTTCAAGTGCTTTTGCTGCGCTGGCGTCAATGCTCTTAATCCAGGCATGAGCGTAAGGAGAGCGTAGAACCTTGGCATAAAGTTGACCCGGCATTTGCATGTCGGCAGTAAATGCCGGCTTGCCTTGCGCCAGTTTTGCTGCGTCGATTTTCGTTTCTGATTTACCGATTGTCTGGGTTTCTTCGCGTTCATCAATTTGATAAACAAAAGGTTCGTAAACATCTTTCGGATTAACATCTGAAGCCGTAAGATTCCGCATTTTTTCTGCCGCTTCCAAAATTGCCTGAACCGGTTTGACATAACCTGTACAGCGACACAAAACACCGGAAAGCGCATCCCGGACTTCCTCTTCACTTGGGTCTGGGTTTTCATCCAATAATGCTTTTGCAGCCAAAATCATGGCAGGCGTACAATAACCACATTGCACCGAACCGCTTTCGATAAAGGCTTGCTGGAGAATTGAATATCCGTCTGTTTCTTTCCAGCCTTGCTTGGGATGTTGTCCGGCACTTTCAATTGTCGTCAATTGATGCCCTTGAGCCTGGAGTGCCAGGTACATACAGCTATTAATCGGCGCATCGTCCATTAATACCGTACAAGCACCACATTCGCCCTTTACACAACCACCGGATTTTGCACCCAGAAAGCCTAATCGGCGTAAAGTGGACAAAAGATTTTCTTCGGGACGAATTTCAGTTTCGTATAATTTTTGGTTGATTAATAAAGTGATCTTCATCTTTACTCCTCGTTTCTGGTTTGCAACTGCAATTTCTGAAGCACTCTGGAGAGTAAAACTTTTGCTACGTCCTGGCGATATTCTGCGCTTGCCCAGCCATCAGTAGCACCTTCAAAGGCAGCTTCAATTTTTGCCGAGCCATCGTCATCGAAATCAGCAATCGTGAAGCTATCTTTTACTTCCGCTGTTCCGCCAACAGCCACACAAATTTCATTTTCAGAAACCTTTGAAGCTGCCACACAAACAATCGGCAAATCTTTAGGGCTTCTGCCTACACTCTCAAATGCCAAATTGTCTGTTCCTGGAATGTTTAGCTCAATAACAAAGTCATCTTTCTTGGCATTGCGCAAATATTCCAGCAAAGACATTGGCTCATCATCTGCTAAAGTAAAAACTTCAGCATCTAATGCCAAAAGACAGCTAAGAATCGGAGAACGACCGTTAGCTTGAGCCAAATAATTTGTAATGCTCAAACTGTTGCGCACATTCATGCCATATTCAATGCTCAAAGCTTCATCAAAGTCCGGCAATTCCAGTCCTTCTGCCAAATCGCGTAAACTGACTAAACCGCCGATGTGAAAGCCTTCGTCGTCCCAAACGAACATATCCAAAGGCGTGTTCTGCAGGTCAATCAAAACTTCGATTGTGTCATCCACAGTCGGTTTGAAATTTCCGCCAAAGAGAAATTTTGCCTTATCGCCAAATTCGCGCTTGATATCAAGCGCTGCACCCAGCGTTTCAGGTCTTAAATATTGAATGGTTCTTTTGTTC
This sequence comes from uncultured Anaerolineaceae bacterium, assembly GCA_964453395.1. Classification (GTDB taxonomy): domain Bacteria; phylum Chloroflexota; class Anaerolineae; order Anaerolineales; family Anaerolineaceae; genus Mesolinea. The sequence continues at coordinate 12,940 of CAYVOY010000007.1, read as the reverse complement.
ATTTGGTTTCACCTTCCGTTCAATTAATAAATTAATAAGGTCTGTTTTGGTCAAAACTTCAATTTAACCAACCTCACAAGTGGTCGCAATGCTCTTTTTCCGGATAAGATAAGTAGTGTTCGGCGATGTTGAATCATTCTCCAACATCGCCGTCAGTTATTGCATAAAATTCTAATTAGATTCAGATAGGCTTATCTTTTTCGCAAACAGATCCGCTTCCACTGTCAGGCAATTTTTACATCAATCCTATTTTGCAAATGTATCAATCAGCAGTTTCGTATTGCCACCAACGCCGTAAAGAATCGGGCAAGTACAACCATGATCGATATATTCCTGAACTTTCGCACGTGCTTCGTCGGGTGTACCGGAAGCGGTAATGCGGTGAATCAGATCATCGGGGACCAAATGCTTGGCAGCCTGAATCTGTTCATGTGTGGCAGGCCAGCCCAAAATCTTTTGAATATCTTCAACAACTTCCATTGAAACACCGGAAGCCTGAGCAATATGCGGTTGCTGGGCTAAATATTGGCAGAGCAATTCGCGAGTTGAATCAATCGCTTTGTCGTGGTCTTCGTCAACTGAACAAACGACCAATTGAGGGCGATCAAAATCTTCCAGCTTGCGACCGGATTGTTCCAGACCTTTTTCGAGTTGTTCGATAACATGATCGTTATATTCAACCGGCACACAATAGTTCATCACCATGCCATCAGCAATTCGACCAGTCAGTTCGGTCATTTTTCCACCGGTTGCACCAATGTAAAGAGGAACATGGCGCGGTTCGCGTCGTCCATGAACAACGTCCAATTCGATGTTATTCACATGAACAAATTCACCATCGAAGGTAACATTTTCCATGTTCAACAATCGGCGAAGAACAGTGATGGTCTCTTCCATTGCTTTCATAGGCCTTTTGCGGTCAATACCGACATTTTTCGCCAAAGGATCCCACCATGCACCAATACCGCAAATAATGCGGCCGGGAGCCAAATCGTCCAAGGTCAGGAAGGTGGAAGCTAAAAGACCAATATTTCGAGTCCAGTTATTAATTACGCCCGAACCAACTTTAATTTTGTCGGTCACAGCTGCATAGGCAGCCATTGGCACAATTGCATCGCGCACCAATCGACTTTCTGCTTGCCAGACTGCATCGAAGCCTTTTTCTTCGGCGTATTTGACGATGTCCAAACCGTCCCGTAAATCGTGGGAGTCCTGGAGGTATAATGCTACTTTTTCAATCATGGGAGTCCTTTCTACTCTTTCTTATCTTTGTTTGGATATGGTTTGATTTTAATATAAAACTCAAAATCTTGGGGAGTATCCAAATCTCTCTGGATATTCTTATTTAACCACACAATTAGTTTTGTTCCAATACTTTGAGCTTGTTTCGTGTGTTTTTGGAATGAGTTTTCTCCAAATTTTGGCTTCAGCAATCCGGGATTGCTGATTAGAACCGCATTAGTTCCGGTTTGCTTTTGATCCGGAATTACGGCGATATAGTTGCCGTCTTTTTGTAATTGAATGAATCCGGACAAATCTTTCCCCGTCATCCAAGGCAAATCCGCCGGTAAAATCAGAACCTGACCGCCGTCAGCTTCCGTTATAAAACTGAGTGCCTGACTAACTGCCAAATTCAAACTGCTTTTTTCGTTTTCCTCAAGCGCGATTTGCCTGTTTTCCCTGACGTGATTCAATATTTTTTCATCTGCACTGATAACCAAGACTTTATCAATTTCAGGGCAATTGACCAATTTTTCAAAAGTACTCAAAAATTGAGTCCAATTAAGTATATAAAGCTCTTCACTTTCCAGACATGGTCGCAGGCGGGATTTCCCTTTTTCCAATCGCTTTACCGGAAGTACCGCCCAAAGAGTCATCGCCCTCTTTTCATGCTCATCGCATAGTTAATGATTTCTTCTGCCAAACCTATTTTGTCTTTTTCGTCCATCATAATCGTTTGCATCTGAACCGTGTCAATTCCCTCAGGGATTTCGTTTCGCTCAAAGGCCAGATCGCTTTCATCATAGACAAAAACATCCAAAAAGTCAGCATAATGCTCCATTACTGCCCTGCTCGAGGGTTCAATATTTAGCTCTGAGAACATTTTTGCAGCCGGCCCCTTCAAAGCTTTGCCCTGAATAATCGGAGATACGGCAACAACAGTCTTATCAGATAAGGCTTCTCGAACGCCCTTTAGTGCCAATATTGGGTCAATACTCACCCAAGGATTAGAAGGTGCAAGAATAACCAAATCTGCTGAATGAATTGCCTCCAGCACATCAGGCAAAACCTTTGGCAAAACTCCTCCATGCAATCGAATTCTTTCAACTTCAGGTTGGGCTTTTTCTTTAACCAAATAATCCTGAAATGGCA
>CAYVOY010000007.1:8114-10467 GCA_964453395.1 uncultured Anaerolineaceae bacterium | reverse complement strand
CCTTCCAAACCCCAGCCATAACTCTTGTTTGCCAAACCGGCTAAGGCATAGCAAACAGAGTCAATATCCGGGCAAATTTTCAATCCGAAATGGGTAAAATCATCCCCGGTATTGACGATAGTCGTCAGATTGCCGGGTGCTAAAACTCGGTCCAAACCTAAAACCAATTTTGCACCGCCAACACCACCGGCTAAAACAGCCACTTTCAGGTTTGGAAATTGAGAAATACTTTGCTCGCTCATCTAAACATGTCTTTATCTTTATCCCGAATCAGTTCTTTAACCGAACCTTCCCGGAATTCATAGGGGAAACCACGCGCTAAAACAACCGGTTGTCCCTCATCAGCCTGCCCCATCATTAATGAAGCTGCACCAGCCAACTCATCGGCTGCGGCAATTGTTGTTACTCTTAATTGGTAATGATTCATATCCTCGGCACCGCGCAAATCAATCAAGCCCGGCATTCCTGAAAGGCCAATTGTGCTGCCTATAATGCCATTGCGCCAGGCACGACCGTGCGAATCGATAATCAAAACCGCCAATTTCTTCCCACTTAATGCTTCAAGTTCCTTCCGAATTCGATCCGCAGATTTATCCGAATCTTCCGGTAAGAGCAGCACCCAATCTTTGTCCTCGCCCCAGGGTCCTTTTACATTGGAGTGGTCAATTCCTGCATTCGCGCAAACAAAGCCTTCGCGATGTTGCACGATGATTGTCCCAGGTCGGGTGCGCAAAATATCCGTGCTTTCTTGTAAGATCAGCTCAACCAATTCGGGGCGTTTATCCAAATATTCAGCCAATTCAATTGCTCTTGCTGAAGGCTCAACCGTTGTCAAATTAACCAAACGTCCTTCAGCCTTAGAAACAATCTTTTGAGCCAAAACAATTACATCGCCATCCTCAAAACCTAAACCGGTTTCGAGGACAGCTTTATAAACCATTTCAGCCAGGTCATCCCCCTCGTAAATCAAGGGGATTCCCGGAATTGCTGAGAGAATTAATTGTTTCGCTTTGCTCATTCGATTCCGGTCAAGCGAATTCCCGCAGAGGGCACTTTATATTTAATGTTCAATCCAATCAGGATGGAGGTTAAACCCTCAAGGACGACCGTGTTTTCGATAACACCGGCATCCCAGGCTTTTAGTCCAATATCTGCTGCCAAACCAATTACGACCTCGCGAGCTTCTTTTCCGGTTCCGGCAACCAAAACGTCACAATCAATATCTTCACCGGAAAGCAAATGTTCAAAGGATATCGTCTGGAAGGCATCCACAACCTGAACATCATTTCCCAAAATTGCTTTAGCCTGCAAGGCAGCGCTTCCTTCCGGAGGCATTTGAACTTTGGTAACTTTTGGTGGAACTAAAGGTACGCAAACATCAATCAGAATTTTGCCCTGCAATTCTTCCTTAAGACCTTCCAAAGTCGATTTATGGGCCGCAAATGGAACCGTGAGAACGGCGATATCGCAAGCTTTTACCGCTTCACTGTTGCTCATACCTGAGATATCAGCAACTTGATCGCCAATTTTTTCCTTTAATGTGGCGACAGCCTCCAAAGCTTTTTCTTCATTGCGAGATCCAATGATGACTTTGTGACCAGCCAAAGCCCAGCGATAACCCAGACCGCTACCTTCTTTACCGGTCCCACCAATGATACCTATTGTATATTTCATTCTTCCTCCACTACATCTTTTCAACCAACGACCAGGCGCGGCTTGCTGCTTCACGGGATTTCGCTGCAATTTCAGCTTCATCCAGGAACAATAATTTGCGGTCTTTCATCAAAACTTTACCACCGGCCATTGTCATAGTAACCATACCGTCACGGAAACCAAAGAGGATATGCCAGGGCAAATTACCGGCATGCATCGGGGTGATTGCATGATAGTCGACAAAGATGATATCCGCTGCGGCACCAACTTCAATCGAACCCACGCGCATACCATCCCAAATTTGGGTGGCTAATCTTGAATTGTTTTCAACTGCAATTTTGATTACGTCATAACCGCCCATCACACGCGGGTCGCCATAATAAGATTTCTGCAACAAATAAGTGAAGAACCATTCAGACCACATCGCGTTTGAAAAGCCGTCATTGCCCAAACACACGTTGACACCGGCATTCAGCAGTTTTTCAATCGGAGCAACGCCAACCGCGTTATTCATATTCGAGCGAGGTTGATGGGTCAGCCAACTGCCACTTTCAGCCATCAATCGAATTTCATTGTCGTTCAAATGGATGCCATGGGCCAAAATGCTGCGATCGCTCAATACTTTTTTGTCCATAAAGCGTTCAACCACACGTTTGCCATATTTCTTTAAAGAATCTTCTTCATCGGCCAGACCCTCAGC
>CAYVOY010000007.1:0-8104 GCA_964453395.1 uncultured Anaerolineaceae bacterium | reverse complement strand
GATCATTATTCTCTTCCAAACATTTATCCAGCGTTTCATCCGAAACAGTCATTCCGGCGTGTAAACCAAAATGCGCTTTGACCATCGGGTCAATTTCGCCTGCTTGAACCCGGCTAATGAAGCGGCCGTTTTCTTTGATTCCTGCTAACGCACGTTCTGGGCCATCACGGTCGGTCACTTCATAACAAAGTGAAGAACGCAAACCGGATTGCAAAACCGCATCGTAGACAACATCCAATGAACCATCAATAAAATTCGGGGATGCGTGATGATCAATAATCGTGGTTGTGCCGTACTTAATGGCGTCAATCAATAAGGTTATGGCTGAATAATGTGTGCCTTCTTCGTCCAGTGCCTTATCAAGCTTCCACCAGAGTTTTTCCAAAATTTCGGTGAAAGTGGAAGCCGGTTCTCCGGGTATAGCCATTCCACGCGAATAGGCTCCATAAAAATGGGTGTGCGCACAGATGTTACCGGGCATAATCAACTGCCCCTGCGCATCTAAAATTTCTTCTTGCGGATGTTGCGCAGTCAGTTTCCCTGCAGGTTCGATTGCCTGAATAATTCCATCGCGGATCAGGATTTCATGCCCTTCCAGAATTTGGTTAGGGTTTGTCCAGGTGACAATATTTCCATTTCGAATAATCATCTCATCCTCCTTTTTGAGTTCTAAATTAGTTTAATTTGTTAATTCATATAGCTCTATCATCACACCGTTTCCGGCTTTCGGATGGATAAAGGCCATTTTTCTTCCGGGTAAAACTTCGGCTTCTTCATTAATCAATCGAACGCCCTGAGCCTTCAGTTCAGCTAACTTTTCCTCAATATTGTCGACTTGCAGACAGAGATGATGCATTCCTTCGCCGCGCTTTTCGAGATATTTTGCCAATCCGGATTCAGGGTCAGTCGGTTCAACTAACTCTACTTCGCTGTCACCGATGGGGAAAAAAGCCACTTTCGATTTTTGGCTGGGTACAACCTCGACATGGTCTAATTTAATGCCTAAATTTTCTTCCCAGAATTTTTTCGATTCTTCAATACTTTTTACAACAACTGCTATGTGATTAATTTTTGTAACTTTAGCCATGCTTCTCCATATTGATTTTACAAGAAATTAGGGGCAACATATTCACCCCAGATTTTCCGAAGATGATTACAAATTTCACCTAAGGTGAGTTTGTTTTCGACACATTCAACAATAACCGGCATCATATTCTCGGTTCCCTTAGCTGCATCCTCAAGTTTCTGCAAAAGTCTTTCAACAACTTCGGGATCCCGTGAAGCACGCAACTTCGCCAGGCGTTCGTGTTGGTCTTTTTCAACTTGTTGGTCGATTTTCAAGGATTCCATCGTGATTTCTTCTTCAACCTGGAATTTATTAACGCCAACAACGATATCTTCCTTCTTTTCAAGATTTCGTTGCGCCTGGAAAGCAGCTTCCATAATTTCATTTTGGATAAAACCACTTTCAATTGCCGCCAAAGCACCGCCAATTGCGTCAATTTTCTCAATATAATCCGCTGCCTGCCGCTCAATTTCGTCGGTCAGATATTCAACCAAATAAGATCCGGCAAGCGGGTCTGCAGAGTCTGCCACACCGGATTCATACCCAATGATTTGCTGAGTACGCAAGGCAACCTGAACCGATTTTTGGGTCGGCAGCCAAAGCGCCTCGTCCATACTGTTGGTATGCAAGGATTGAGTCCCACCCAAAACAGCAGCCAGGGCTTGAATCGTAACGCGGACAACGTTATTTTCCGGCTGTTGAGCAGTCAGCGTTGAACCGGCGGTCTGAGTGTGAAAACGCAACCGTTCCGATTTACTGCTCTTTGCATGGAATCTTTCTCGTATGATTTTGGCATATAAACGCCGTGCTGCCCGGAATTTGGCAACTTCTTCCAAGAAATTATTATGAGCATTGAAGAAGAAAGAAAGCTGGTCGGCAAACTCGTCAACATCCATACCGGCATCGATTGAAGCCTGGATATAAGCAATCGCATTCGCCAAGGTGAAAGCCACTTCCTGAACGGCGGTTGAGCCGGCTTCGCGGATGTGATAACCGGAAATACTAATCGTATTCCAATTTGGCACGCTTTCTTTGCAAAATTTAAAAATATCGGTGATCAAGCGCATGCTAGGTTTAGGCGGGAAAATATAGGTTCCCCGGGCAATATATTCTTTCAAAATATCGTTTTGAATTGTTCCACGCAGTTGAGTTGAATCAATGCCTTTCTTTTTTGCCACTGCGATATACATTGCCAACAAAACCGCTGCCGGTGCATTAATCGTCATACTGGTAGAAACTTTATCCAGCGGGATTTGGTCAAAAAGAATTTCCATATCTTCAATGGATGAAATCGAAACACCTACCTTGCCGACTTCGCCCAAAGCGATTGGGTCATCGGCATCATAGCCAATTTGCGTTGGCAGGTCAAATGCGACACTTAAACCGGTTTGCCCCTGTTCAAGCAAAAATCGATAACGCTTGTTTGACTCAGCCGCACTCGAAAAACCGGCATACTGGCGCATCGTCCATAAACGCCCACGATACATTGTTGGCTGAACACCACGGGTATAAGGATACTCTCCAGGTAAACCAAGCTCTTCGAAAAGATCCGGATTTATCTTATCAGGCGGAACCACCGCCGGAATAGGAATATTTGAAGAGGTTTTGAACGGTTGCTTCCGTTCGGGAAATTTGTTAATAGCAGGCTTATAAACTTTTTCCTGCCATTTCTGATATTGCAAAAGTTCGTCAGTCATACTTCTCCTTGTCGGTGTGTATGTTTAATTGTTTAATTATACTTGATGCTTAATCATTTTAGGAAAATTAAGCGCTATTCCCCCAATGCCAAACCTTCGACAATTTGAAATGGAAATTGAATAAGCTTATTTACAGAAACAAGTTTCTTGATCATATTCCATCTCTTGCAGCCAGCTGCCAAAACTCAAAAAGAGTTGATTCAATTCTATGGCATAATTGGAAAGATTAATTAACGGAGAACTATGAAAAAACTAAGCAAACTATCTAAAGTTTCCCTAATGCTGGCGGTCTTGTTCGCAATCGACAAGCTTTTGGGCGTCGCAAGACAAATGATTATCTCCCGACAATTTGGCTTGTCAGCCGAGCTCGACGTCTTCAACGCTGCCAACAACTTGCCGGACATGCTCTTCATGCTCATTTCCGGTGGAGCACTGGCAATTGCCTTCATCCCGGTCCTGACTGAAGTTCTCTCCAAAAAAGGGCAGGAAAAAGCCTGGGCATTGTTCTCGAACATTCTCAACATTGCTTTCCTCCTGACAGCGGCAATCGCAATTGTTGTTGCCATCTTTGCCCGCCCCCTCATCACAAACGAATTAGGGATTGCTCCCGGCTTCACCGAGGCGCAAATCGACATGACCGTAAGACTCTTGCGCATGAACCTTGTTTCAACCCTGATTTTTTCCTTGAGCGGTTTGGTCATGGCAGGCTTGCAGGCAAATCAACACTTCCTTCTCCCTGCTCTGGCACCAATCCTCTATGATGTTGGTCAAATTTTTGGTGCTCTGATCTTAGCCCCTAATGTAGGAATGCAAATCGGCGGTTTCACCCTTCCGGCATTTGGCATGGGAACGGATGGCTTAGTCTATGGCGTGATTATTGGCGCATTTCTGCATCTCCTGATTCAGGTGCCCGCATTAATAAAATACCATTTCAAATGGTCGCCTAAAATCGATTTTAAAGATGAAGAAACTCGCAAAGTCTTTAAATTAATGGCACCCCGTTTGGTTAGCATGTTTTGTGTTCAGATGATTTTCCTCGCACAAGACAATTTTGCCTCTCGTCTTGAAACCGGCTCGGTAACCGCTCTGACCTATGGTTGGTGGATTATGCAGGTACCGCAAACTTTGCTGGGCACCTCAATCGCAACGGCAATTTTGCCAACCCTGTCAGAACTTTTCAGCAGCGAGAAATTGGATAGTTTCAAAGAGAAAATCGAACGAGCCAGTCAGGTCATGCTTGCAATCACAATTCCTGTAGCAATTATCGCCGGTGTTGTTCTGACCCCCGCTATTCAACTCTTGCTCGGACTTGACCCGATTGATACCGCCCGGGTTGTCGATGTTTCCCGAATTTTCTTGCTTGGCATCGTTGGACATTCCGTTGTCGAACTTTTCGTCCGCGGTTTCTATGCCATGCAAAAACCAAAATTCCCCTTGATTGGCGCGGTTTCGACTTTGATTATCTATATTATCCTAAGCCTGATTTTGGCTCCTCTTCTTCAAGCACAAGGTGTTGCTGCAGCAAATACTCTGGCATATACCTTACAAGCGGTTATGCTCGGCTTTATGTTGACGCCGCACTTAATTTCAAAAATGAAGCTTACGAATTCGCTCCTGCGCGCTTTGCTCGCTGCGGCAGTCGGTGGCTTTATCACATTTGCGATTCTCACCTGGATGCCCGGGATAGCTGGATCGCTGATTGCTGCAGTTTTAGGAGCCTTGCTCGGTGTGGCTGCTGCTGCTTTGATTATTCGTCCAGATTTGAAGAAACTCGGTCAGCTTTAGTTTTTCTGATTTCTAAAATAAAAGGGTTGAGATTTTGTGGTCTCAACCCTTTTTTAGTTCTAAAACACGAACCTAAATCATCTTGCCAAACATATCATAAGGCCCAATGTTCTCGATTTCGACTGTCACCATATCGCCAACCTGAGCTATACCGTTGGCAACAACCAAGCCATCAATCTCCGGTGCGTCACGGTAAGATCGACCAATGAGAACCTCTTGCTCTTCATCAACCCCTTCAACCAATACATCCAATTCTTTCCCGATTAATCCTTGTTTTTTCACAGCCGCCAGTTCAGATTGCAATGCCATCAAACTTTCAAGCCGCCTTTCTTTTTCATCTTGCGGAACAGGATCTCCCATACTCTCCGCAAATGTGCCTAATTCGGGGGAATAAGTGAAAACACCCATGTGGTCAAATGCCATTTCCTCTACAAAATCATAAAGGTCTTGGAAGGCTTCCTGCGTTTCCGTTGGGAAACCAACGATGAAAGTTGTTCTCACAACCAAATTGGTAATTCTCTCCCGCATGGTTGCAATTGTCCTGCGAACCCAGTCGATATCGGAAGGACGCCGCATACTCTTCAAAACTTCCGGATTAGCATGTTGTAATGGAATATCCAGATAAGGCAAAAGTTTGCCCGAATTCGCCATCAGATCGATTAGGCTATCAGTTATCATCCCAGGATAGGTGTATAACAATCGAAGCCATGGAACATCCGGAATTTGAGGCAGCATTTCTTTCAAAAGATTTGCCAGCCCGTCCTTTTCCCCCCTGTCAGCACCATAGGACGTTACATCCTGCGCTATTAAATTAATCTCCTGAACGCCAACTTCTTGCAAAAATAATGCGTCTTGAATCACCTCATCAACCGGACGGCTTACTAAACTCCCTTTAATTCCCGGAATCGCACAAAATGCACAGGAACGATGGCAGCCATCAGCTACTTTCAGATAAGCACTGCCTCCTTGAATAGTCGTATAAGATGCTCCGGTAACATATTCCAAAGCAGGATAATCAAGATAGCGGGTTACTTTGCTCTCATCGCCCAATTGGCGAACAAGCGGCACGATATCTGCCAGTCGCCTTGTCCCAATCAGTCCGTCAACGCCCGGATGCTGTTTTAGGAGTTCGTCTTTCCAGCGTTCAGCCAAACATCCTGTAACAATAATCTTTTGCTTCCCCTTTTTAGTTGCAGCAAATTCTTCGATTGCATTTTGAGATTCCTCGCGGGCATCGTGAATGAAACCGCAAGTGTTAATCAAAATATATTCTGCCTGTTTGGCGGATTCTGTATACGTTAAGCCTTCAGCCTCAAGCAATTGGGCAAGCACGTTCGAATCTACCAAGTTTTTAGCACAGCCAAGGCTGAGCAAGTGAAATGTATTCTTTTTCATTATTATTCCTGAGCTGTATCGGTGGAGTAAATTATCGGCAATTCAGCCACTCCGTCTGAAGTAAACAACAACCGGGCGGGCGAGCCAACCCTGTCTGTAATTTTGTCAACAGTTCTTTGGTTAAAGATAATTTCAATCGCAGCAATATTGCCGGTTTCAAGCTCAATTTCATCTTCTCCCAAATAAGTCAATACATTTCCGGCAACTTGCCGGCCTTGAAAGAGAACATCCCCATCCGATATGATTTTTAGCCAAATATTTTGCCGGATTAGAAGCACCAATTCCAGATTGGAATCATTTTCAGACGGAACATAAAATGGTGTCGATGTCGGAATTAGTTGAACTGTCTCTTCTTCAAGTTCAAGCGTTTCCTCAGCTACGATGGCTGTTGGCGTGCCTTCGCCAAGCAAAATATCAGCGACAGCTGGTAAGGTGCCCGTCAATTCGGGCTCTTCCTCGCCAAAAGTCATTCTGGAAATACCCCAAATTAAAAATCCAAGAATCCCTAAGATCATCAGACTGCCAAAAAAGAGATCTAGCGTAAAAAAGCGTTTCAAATTGAGCAAAAACGGTGGCAAAACCTTTGCAATCCGTTTTCGAATCGGTTCCTGACTGACTTTCTCCAAACGACGCTTTTGAATCGCATCAGCATAGCGAATCATGACCGCCTCCACATCCAAATTAAGGAAGCGAGCATAAGCCTGCAAGTGTCCCTTAAATTGCATCGGATTGACAAAAGCAGCCAAATCACCCCGTTCAATGCTCTTCAACTGGTCTTTTGGAATATGCGTTTCACTTTCAATGACCTCCCAACCGACATTGAGATAACGTCTGCGGGCTGCCATTTCACGCCCAATCGCCATTAACTCTTCAGATGATTCTGTGGCATTCTCAAGCTTTTCTTCAGCATCATTCTCAGTATTTTCTTTTCGCACAACCTTCTTTACCAGCGGGATGACATATTCTTTTTTGACCGTTTTTTCAGATTTTTCTGAATCTTGAGACAATGCTTCATTTTCAAACCCGGATTTTTCATCCTGCTCACTTTTTTGCTCATCCTTTACAGAATTGGACAAATTTTGGTTAAGCTTGGACTCTTCTTCATCTTCAACAATAGTTAGCTGTTCAGACAAAGCCAGATAATCGGCATATAGCTTTAAAAAGCCTTTTGTTTGAGTTGTTGAACTAAGTTCGGAATATTCCTCATCTTCCAAATCTTGCAAGATTGCCAAGCGGATATGAGTAGCAGACGCAACTGCTTCCAGCGGAATATTGCGTTCTTCGCGTATTTTTTTGAGCTGTGCACCGGTATATGCCATAATCTACCATTCTAACAAAAAAACAGCCTGCTGTTAAATCAGCAGGCTGTTCATACCCTTATTTACCAAATAAAATTATTCAGCGGATTCTTCGCTTGCTTCTTCAACAATTTCTTCAACTGCATCAGAAATTTCTTCGACGATTTCTTCAACTGCTTCTTCAACTTGTGCGGCTTTGATAATTTCGCCTTCACGATGAACGACAACGCGAATTTCAGGAACCAAGTCAAGTGTCAGGGTTACAGGAATCATATATTCACCGGTCCGGCGAATAGGTTCGGTAACCAAATCGTGACGATTGATTTCAATGCCTTTTTCTTCTTTGATTCGATCAATAATGTTTTGTGCAGAAACGGACCCGTAAAGCTTTCCGGTTTCGCCGGCTTTGACCGGGAAGAAGAGTTCCAAAGTTTCAAGAACTTCGGCAACGCTCTTGAGTTCTTGATTAAGAACTGCACGGCGTTCTGTCGCTTTTTTAGCGATGGATTCGGCAACTTTGGCTGAATTTTCGGTTGCTGGAATAGCGAAACCTTGGGGAACGAGATAGTTACGGCCATAGCCGTTGGCGACTTTCTTGATATCACCTGCACGTCCTAATTTATAGACGTCTTTAATGAGTAAAACTTTCATTTTGCTAGCCCTTTCTGTGCTAATATTTTCGTCAAGGATGAAGGGTACAACATCCAAGCCAAAAGAGTTTATCACAGTTTGGACAAAATACAAGGCAAGGTTCAATTCATTGTCAAGGCAAAATAGAAATGTCCTATTGTTGGCAAGTTAGAAATGTCCTATCGCTGGCAAGATAGAAATGTCCTATTGTTGGCAAGTTAGAAATGTCCTAT